>JAPMTY010000062.1 GCA_026552835.1 Candidatus Methanoperedens sp. | reverse complement strand
TTTGACGGCATGGATTATAATAACCCGATAACATGGTACAGGGCATATCGATATCTAAAGGCTGCAAAGCCTGATGTCATTATACTGCAGTGGTGGACATCTTCGGTGTCCCATATGCACATGCTGTTAAAAATAATGAGTGTTCTGCTAAAATCAAAATTGATTATAGAATTTCATGAGACAGTCGACCCTCTGGAAGAAGCAATTCTGCCACTGCGGTTGTATTCCAGATTAATGGGAAGACTGTTAAGAAGAAATGCCGCGGCCTATATTACCCATTCTGAATCGGATAAAAAATTGATTGCAGTCAGATATGGTATCAATCGTGAAAAGATTCACGTGGTTCCACATGGATTATATGACCAATACGAAATTATTGATAAAAATATTGCCAGGGAAAAACTTTCAATCAAAGAAGAATTTATCATTTTGAGTTTTGGCTTGATCCGGAGATATAAAGGCATTACTTATCTGATAAATGCTTTCGAACAATTGCCTGTGGATATTATTCAAAACAGCAGATTGTTGATTGTCGGAGAGATATGGGAGGACAGGGAGAAAATAATTGATAAAATAAATTCATCTCTTTTTAGACAGAAAATTACACTGGTGGACAGATATGTTGAAGATAGTGAAATTTCCTATTATTTCTCTGCTGCCGATGTCATTGTCCTACCTTACTTGCGTGCTTCTCAAAGTGGTATTGCCCATATTGCAATGTCTTTTGGAAAACCCGTAATTGTTTCAGATGTGGGCGGGTTAAAGGAATCCATGGGAAGTTATGCAGGAGCATTTTTTGTGCCTCCGGGCAATAGTGATGCTATAAAATCTCAACTCATTAAGAGTTTTGGATGCGAAAAAATATATAATCCTCCAGCGTTAGGATGGAATATAACAATCGAGAAATATCTCAAAGTTATATCAGCACAGGTTTAATATGGCCAAGAATAAAAAAAGACACGATGGAAAAAAATCCGGTATTAAAACTAATGAAGTGGCAAAAAGCGAGTTAAAAATCCCATCTTATTTTGGATATATTTTTGGTTTTATTCTTATAGCTATATTTGCCCTGTCTCTTTATCTGAGAACTGTGGTTCCCTATGATACTGTTTTCAGAAATGGCGTCGTTGCCTTTGCTTCTGATGATGCCGTATTCCACATGCGTCTTGTAGAAAATACATTATACAATTTTCCCCATCAGCTTGTCTACGATGCGTTTACGGTATATCCATACGGCAGTAGAATATATTGGGGTCCTCTCTTTTCGCAGTTAATTGCTTTCCCCTCGCTTGTTGCAGGTATGGGTAGCTACAATATGCAGACTGTTAATACCATAGGCGCTTTCTTCCCTTCTATTTTAGGCGCCCTTCTTGTATTCCCTGTATATTTTATCGGAAAGCACATACTCAACAGGAGTGCGGGTCTTTTAGCAGCATTTATGATCACTGTACTGCCCGGGCAGTTCTTCTCCCGTTCTACGCTGGGATTCACCGACAATCACGTCGCTGAGGTGCTTTTCAGCACGGCAACCATTGTATTTTTCATTCTTGCATTAAAGACTGGCAGGGAAAAAGATATAATATTTTCCGACATGCGCTTAAAAGAAAAAACAGTGCTGTATTCGATATTTGCCGGTCTTATGCTTTCAGCTTACCAGCTTTCCTGGCCCGGGGCTCCTTTTTTTGGCATGATTATTGCTATATTTATTCTCATTCAATATATAATAGATGATATGCTGGGCAAGTCAACCGATTATCTTGCCATCGCAGCAGTGCCCATGTTTTTAGTTGATTTAATATTTGTGCTGCCCTATGTCAATCCCGGATACGGTTTTGCCACAAATAATTATTCCTGGTTCCATGTTTCAGTTGCCCTTGCTGGAATGGGGTTACCAATAGTTTTAACATTGATATCGAAAGAGTTGAAGAAAAGGGGATACAAATCCTATTATTACCCTCTTGCGCTTGGTGGCTTCTTTGCGCTGAGCTTGCTTCTTATGAATATAATCATACCAAGCTTGTATAATACCATATTCAGTACTATAGGCAGCATATTTGGGAATCACACAGGCGGCGCAGGTACTATAGCCGAAGCCACCTCAATTTTTGACAGACCTGGCATGCTATGGAGTAATTTCCCGGTAACCGGCCTATTGCAAAATGACACAGCAGTTCTTGGATTCATGATAATTGTACTGCTTGTTATTTGTTACAGGATCATAAGAGAACAAAGACCTGAGCATATGCTTTTCCTGATATGGAGCATCGTGATGCTTTTTGCAATAGACGGCGAGAACAGGTGGGCTTATTATTTAGCGGGGAATGTAGCCCTTATGGTTGGTTATTTGGGTGCAGCCCTTTCCGAAACAATAATAAGATTTGGTGGATGGAATTGGCAGATCAATAAAAAGGATATTGGATTTAGCCATGTGCTTTCCCCGGTTGTGGTAGTGATGATTTTGTTATTCTTCGCATACCCTGCCTTTTCTGAAACCTATACAAAAGAATCTACATGGGGAGGGGGCGGATGGGGAGGCGGTGCGCCCTCAGGCGGAGGATTCGATGAGTGGCTCAATGCCCTTAACTGGATGCGCTATAACACGCCCGACCCGGGGCTGGATTACCTTGCTGTTTATCAAATGCCCAAAAATAGCTCAGGCCCGTATCCCTATCCTGAAACTGCATACGGTGTGATGAGCTGGTGGGATTACGGTCACATAATCACATACTGGGCGCACAGGATACCCAATGCAAACCCGTTCCAGGCAGGCATTGGCGGCGGGTCATCGCATGCACCCGGAGCTTCTTCCTTTTTGACAGCAAAGAGCGAGGACGAAGCGAATGGGGTACTTAATGCTTTAGGAATCAACGGAAAACCCGGAGCACGCTATATTGTGAGCGATGGTTACATGGCATATGGCATAATGGATGTATTTGGAATCTGGAATGAAGACTATGGATATCGCGTGCAGGTTCAGACGAGCCAGGGACCTCAGGTTGTACCTTCCTCGAAGTATTATGATACTATGGAGGCAAAGCTCCATATTTTTGACGGTAATAGCTTAAAGTACTATAGATTAGTGCACGAGTCTCCTCCAAATCCAAATACAGAAGGAGGATATATGGAACAGCAGATTAAATATATCTATAATACCTTATACGGAGGGCATATTCCAGTAGAGAACTCAGGGCTTGTTAAGGTTTTCGAATATGTAAAAGGCGCAAAAATCACAGGGCATTCAACTCCAAATGGCACAGTCACGCTGACCAATACCATCAAAACAAATATCGGAAGAACCGTATCATATTCGCAGGCGACTTCCTCGAACGGAACCTATGCCTTTACGGTTCCATATTCGACGCTCGGCCCAATCCCCGGAGAGACGCAGTTTGATACAAAACCGACAGGTCCTTATACAGTGAATGTGGGCAATGTTTCAAAGCAAATCGATGTAAGCGAAAAAGATGTTCTTGATGGCAATGCCTTAACCCTCGATTTTGTTTAATTTAAATTTTTTAAAGAAATTGGAAAAACAGCAAATTTTTTGATTATCCTATTTTCTTTGATATTTTTTCTTTCAGTATCCTGCTCACTTCTTCGCCGCTGACCTTGCCCCTGAAATCCTTCATAATCACGCCCATCAACGGACCTGCGGAATTCAATCCTTTTTCTTTGATAAAATCCATTTTGGATTCAATCAGCTTATCTATGGCAATTTCCAGTTCGCCTGTACCCACGCCGCCTATACCAAGAGATTGAACTGCATTCTCAACTGTCAATTCAGGTTTACTGGCAATCGTTTTCAGTACATTGCCTATAGCTTCATTTGGTATCTTTCCTTCGGACTGGAGTTTGAAAAACTGCAATAGATGTTCTTCAGTAATTTTAGTTACCAGTATCCCTTCCTTTTCAAGTTCATTTAAAACGGTTTCAAGGGTTCGCACGACTACAGTTGCAGTGGCTTGCGGTATTTGCTGCATAATCCTATCAAAAAGCACAAAGTTTCCTGATTTTGCAATCTGGTTTGCGAGTTCTTCATTCAGGGCAAATTTTCGCATATACCTCTCCTTGCGCTCGCCGATAAGTTCGGGTAATTTGATATTATTGATTCTATCTTCAGTAATCAATACGGGCGGAACATCGGTCTCAGGGTACATACGCGCTGCACCCGGGAGCGGTCTCATGTAAGCCGAATTCCCGTCAGGAAGCGCCCGTCTTGTTTCCTCAGGCACTATCCTGAGCGCCTCTTTTGCCCTGATAATAACTGCTTCCATCGCGCCCTGCGCTTTCTCTTTAGTATCCGCAACCATGACCACACAGTCCTTATCCTGCGCGCCCACTGCTTTCCGGAGCGCATCGATCTCGTCCTGTATGATGCCATAATTCGGCAATTCGTCCGTATGGAATATGCCTCCAACCCCTGATTTTTTGGCGCGGTCGGAAAACTCTGTCCCCAGGCGCCTCCCGGGCTGAATTTCTTTTCCCACAAAGCCCGCGAATCCAGGCAGGTTCACTGCATAAACAACTCCACTTTTTAACGCCTTTAATATTACTTTGGAAGTGGTATTTGCAAAAATAGCTGTTACATCCACGATTTTATCAGAAACAGATGCATTTAATTTATTAAGCTGCTTTTTAATTCCTATCAAGGCTTCCTGTCTTGCTACTTCCTGCTCCACAATGGTTTCTATCAGGGACAGTTCCTGCACTCCTTTTATCTCGACTCTTGCCCCTTCTGCAATCGAAACGTTGACATCCTGCCTGATAGTTCCAAGTCCGCGCTTTACCCTGCCGGTTGAGCGCAGTATCATACCGATTTGTTCAGCAACTTCTCGTGCATGCGCGGGCGACACGATGTCGGGTGCAGTCCCAATCTCGACAAGCGGAATCCCGAGCCTGTCAAGAGAATAAATCACCGAATCGCCTTTATCTTCCACTTTCTGCGCTGCCTCTTCCTCAAGGCAGAGCACATCCACTCCCACGCGGCCAGTTTTTGAATCAAGGTAACCGCCAGTAGCTACAAGCCCTGTTCTCTGGAAACCTGAAGTATTTGAGCCGTCAATCACTATTTTCCGCATGGTGTAGAGTTCATCAACGATATTCATGTTCAGCATGCGTGCAATCAATAGAGCAAAATCCACCGCTTCCCGGTTCAATTCACGCGGCGGCTCTTCATCGTTCTCGACAAGGCAGGTCGTATCATAAGCCTTGTAGATGAATCGCTTTATGATTTTTATTTCCTCAAGTGCAGCTTTATCAACCACTCCCATCTCGCTTTGTGTAGGGCGGAGGTATCTCATGAATTCAAAATTGGATTCTTTGGTATCACGAAGAAGGGTGGGACAGCCGCAGAAGAGTTTTTCTTTTGTGTCAAGCTGCTGGTGGATTTCAAGCCCGGCTTTTAACCCGAGCGCCCTGTAGTCGTGACTCATCGGCTTCTTTGATATCCTGCAATCTATAAAAGAATTGTTATAAGCAGCCTGTAGTATCCTGAAAATGTTTCGCCGGAATTTTTGAGATAGCCATTTCAATAAAGTTTATAAACCTCAAAGTCATCTGGAACTCAATCGTGTGATATATTTTTAATACTCACATTCCAATTATCGGAGGATTACTCAAATGGCAAGAAAACCAGGAAGAATGTACACTAAAATCACCCAGCGCTCATTTACAAGGCGCGAATACATGGGCGGCGTTCCGGGAAGCAAAATAGTAACTTATGACATGGGAAACCTGAAAGATGATTTCCCGGTGCACATGTCCCTCGTAGCAAAAGAAGCATGCAATATACGGCACAGCGCTCTCGAATCAGCCCGTATCGCAGCGAACAGGATTTTACTTGAGGTTCTAGGGCAGCCCAATTATCATTTAAAAATCAGGGTCCACCCGCATGAAGTCTTAAGGGAGAACAAACAGGCAACAGGTGCGGGCGCCGACCGTGTTTCACAGGGAATGCGCCTGGCATTCGGGAAACCTGTTGGTACGGCTGCCAGGGTAAGGGCAGGCCAGAAAATAATGACGGTATATATAAGCCCGGCAGGTTTCAAACAGGCAAAAAAATCACTCGTTTCAGCAGGATATAAATTGCCAACTCCCATCAGCCTGGTCGTAGAAAAAGGCCAGGAATTAATTACAACTTAACCATGAATCATCAAACGACAGGTAGCGAGGTATCACTTTTTGAATGATTATCTTGCAAACCTTGACAGGGCATTAAAACAACTGCCTGAGATAAAAGGTTCGGGGGAACGGTTTGTCGTCCCTGAGCCCAAGCTGCTCACCGAAGGAAAGACAACAGTACTTGAAAATTTTGCAGCCATAGCCGACAAACTGAACCGTGAGCAGGAGCATTTATTCAAATTCCTTTTGAGGGAACTTGGAACGGCTGGTAAAATAGATGGTTCAAGGGCGATATTCCAGAGGAAACTCACATCGGGAATAGTTACAGAACTCATTAATGCATATGTCAAGGAATATGTGACATGCTCGGAATGCGGACGCCCGGACACGCATCTGATGAAAAGCGAGAGAATCCTGACCCTGCGCTGCGATGCATGCGGGGCGCACAGGCCGGTAACGAAACGGCGGGCAACGACAATAGCAAAAGAAGAAGCGCTGACCGAAGGCGAAACTTACGATGTCAAGATCGATGCAGTGGGAAGTAAAGGCGACGGCATCGCTAAAAAAGATAAATATACGATTTATGTGCCCAATACAGTAAAAGGAGACACTGTAAAAATAAAAATCAAGAAGATTACAGGTACCCTGGCTTTTGCCGAGAAAGTGTCTTAAAATTTTTCTCTATTTTATCTAATTCACGAACATCAAGCCAGCTTGCTCCTGACCTTTTCATAAAATCCGCCTTCTCTTGTCTTCACAAACCTCGCGGGTCTATCAGCCTTCGTGATAAGGATGGTATCATCCTCTTTTATCTTCCTTGTATACTGCCCGTCTATTACGAGAACTGCCTCTTTTTTCGGTATAGTTAATTCCACCCTTATCTCGCTTTGTGCCGGGACAACCCATGGTCTTGATGATAATTTAAAAGGCGCGAGAGGCACGATTACAGTCCCGTCCACCCTCGGGTCAACTATCGGACCGCCTGCACTCATGGCGTATGCAGTCGAACCTGTTGATGTGGCAAAAACAACGCCATCAGCTCTCAGTTCTTCAAGCGGGCTTTCATCCACGAATATCCGATACGCAAGCATCTTGGCAGGGCTTGCAGTGATAATCACCATTTCATTGGTAGCAGGAGGCAGGTTTTCGTCATTTACTGCGATTGATAGGCGGGAGCGTTCCTCGACCTCAAAGCCGGATAACAC
>JAPMTY010000061.1 GCA_026552835.1 Candidatus Methanoperedens sp. | reverse complement strand
ATCCACGAATATCCGATACGCAAGCATCTTGGCAGGGCTTGCAGTGATAATCACCATTTCATTGGTAGCAGGAGGCAGGTTTTCGTCATTTACTGCGATTGATAGGCGGGAGCGTTCCTCGACCTCAAAGCCGGATAACACTTTATCTATAACTTCAAGCGCATTTTCAGGGTTCACGTTCACAAGAAAACCGATAGTGCCCATGTTGATTCCAAGAACAGGCAGCGGGTCATCCATTTTCTGGATACCGCGAAGCACAGTCCCGTCGCCGCCTATGGAAACTATAAATTCCGCGCCTTCTTTTCTCATTTCATCCATCGGCGTGCCTTTTTGATGGAGCATTTCGGCAGTTCTCGGGTCTATCAGCACAACAGCTTTTGATTTAAGATGATGGACGATATCTTTAACCATGGCGAGCACATCGTCCCTGTCGCATCTTGAAATTATCCCGATTTTCCTCATTCCGAGTCGCGCTTCGGAAGGGCGCACACACGTATGCCTGCGGGCATACGTGGATTTATTACTATTTTCCCTCATATATACACCTACACAAGTTCAAGTAGTTTATCATGGGCCATACCGTTACTGGCTATCATATTCACTCTTTTTGTCACGTCAAGCTCAGTAGAGAGCGCTTTACCGTTTCCACCCGTGACCACTCCGCCCGCTTCCTCCACTATCAATTTCGAAGCCGCTATGTCAGTAACACGAAGCATGTTTCGCATGTCGATAAAAGCATCGAATATGCCGGATGCGACATAACACAATTCAAGCGCGGCACATCCGAATACCCTCACTCTCCTCACTTTATGGTTATTAATAGGCACGGCATGTGGGCGTTGGCTGTATGATATTACACTCAAACCCGATAGTTCCGAAACTTTGGAAACGTGTATTTTCCTTTTGTTCAGAAAGGCGCCTTTTCCCTTCTCGGCTGTATAAATATCACCGCTAACGAGGTTCTTTACATACCCGTACCTGATGTCTGAAAGGTCGGATTTGCCGATTGCAATTGGCACACAGAAAAATGGAATGTTGTTCACCGCGTTGAACGTGCCGTCTATCGGGTCAAGCACGAACGTAAACTCAGGTTTTTTGCCGATTTTTTTTTCACCCAGTTCCTCGCTCACAAACCGCATCGATCTGCCGTCTTTCTCAAGCACGGACAGGGCTGCATTTTCAGCAGTTTCATCTATCTTTTCTGTCGGCGTGCCGTCGGCGCCGATGCGGAGCGTAACGCCAGCCTCAGGCTTTCCAATCAGTCCTGAAACAGCCTTCTGGATAGCTTCTGCGACTTCATTGCAAAGTTCATAATAAGACATTGATTTAAACGACCTCGCAGCCCGCGACAAGCCTCTGCTTTGGATTATTAAGCTGGACAATCAAGAACCTGTCACTTCTGCCGTATGCTATATCTTTTTGTGTCGTCATGGTGACATTACACTCAGAACCCGGAGGCGCCTGTGTCACGTCCTTTCCGCCTATTGCCATACTGTTGATAGTCGCGGGCATGTCCTGAAGTCCTGCGAACAGATGAACCGCATCGCCCACACCCAGACCAGGTGTGAATTTGGTGAGGCGGCATTTGAGGTTAATTTTCATTGCCACCTC
This sequence comes from Candidatus Methanoperedens sp., assembly GCA_026552835.1. The sequence goes on along the minus strand of JAPMTY010000061.1, from coordinate 5,252 downwards.
TTCTTTCTGTGAAATTATGTACCCCCTGTCGAAGTCTTTTGACTGGATTCCTTTTAGCGCAAGTCCCACTCTTGTGCCTGCGGGCGCGGTTTTCATGTCAACGTCATTACTCTGGATTGAGCGTATCTCTGTGGGAATGTTAATCGGGAAAGTTGTCAGGCTGTCATGTACTTTGAGAGTTCCCTGCGTCACAATCCCAAGTACCACGCAGCCCATGCCAGTGACATTAAAGAAATGATCAACCATGACGCGCTGGGGGAGGGCGTTCTTCAGGACGTTTGCGGCCTTTGCCTCCTCGCCGAGTGCAAAGAGCTTCTCCTTGAGGCTCTCCAGTCCTTCAAAAGTGGTGGTTGATATCGCAATCGATTCCCATTTCTCAAGGTTCGTGCCTTTGGCGATGGCTTTTATTTTTTCGGATAGTTCGGCAATAGCCGTGGGATTTGATTTATCCGACATTGTGATGACGAAAAGCCCGCGTTTATTCCCGAGCAAATCAAGCGTAATGATGCATTCGCCGACCTGCGCATTAACACCGCTTGAGGGGACGCAGACAAGGGCAATATCCGAGAGGTTTATTGACTGGATAAGTGATTTTAATGATGCCGGATAGCCGTTTGCGTCTACGAATGAATATATCCTGTCGCCTTTTACTAAATTATAAAGTGTGAGGTCCGACTCTGTGCCCTTCTTCCCCAGGTTTGCTGCAAGACTTGTCCTGCCTGATTTTTCGCTGCCTATGATTGCTACGTTTGCCATAATTATCCCTGTTATAATTAGTTTCCAGATATATGAAATTATATGAAATTGGAGAAAGGGTTTTTCACCACAAAGGCGCAAAGTACCCAAAGGATTTGTTCAACACTAGTCCCCATTAACCAAAATTTATATCACATCTCAACCTTAGTAACCATAATGGACATCCAAAAAATCCGCTCTGATTTCCCGGCGCTATGGAAAAAATGGAATAACAAGTACCCCATTTATTTTGACAACGCCTGCATGACCCTGAAGCCAAAGCAGGTTATGGATGCCATGAACGAATACTACAACGAGTATCCGGTATGCGGCGGTCGTTCCATCCACAAGATGGCAAAGAAGGTGGACGAGAAAGTGACAGAGGCGCGGGAGAAATTCCAGAAGTTCCTGGGCGCATCATGCCCAGAGGAAATAATCTTTACCCGGAATACCACCGAGGGACTTAATCTCGTCGCAAATTCGCTTGAACTCAAAAAAGGCGATATCGTCCTCACCACGGACAGGGAACACAATTCAAACCTCATCCCCTGGCAGATACAGGTTCACAAGCGCGGGATAAAGCACATGGTCGTTTACTCAAATCCTGACAATACTTTTAACATTCCCCGGTTCGAGGAAATAATGAGCAAAAACAAGAACGTGCGGCTCGTGAGCATGGTCCATACCGCGAACCTTGACGGCTATACCATACCTGCAAAAGAGATTATCAAAATCGCTCACGAGCACGGCGCTCTTGTAATGCTGGACGGCGCCCAGAGCGCGCCGCATAAACATGTGGATGTGAAGGCTCTGGATGTTGATTTCTTCGCGCTTTCTGTGCACAAGATGGCAGGCCCCACCGGCATGGGCGTGCTCTACGGGAAACATGACTTGCTCGAAGATTTGGCGCCTTTCATCGTGGGCGGGGATACGGTTAGCGATACCACATACGAGGGGGCAAAATTCCTGCCACCGCCTGAGAAATTCGAGGCAGGATTACAGAACTATGCTGGCATCATCGGCTCAGGCGCAGCCGTTGATTACCTGAACAATATCGGGCTATCGAATATTGAGGAGCATGAAAAGCGGCTGAATACGATTATTACCAATGGGATAAAGGACATGCCGGGACTGAAAATCATAGGCCCGCAGGAGCCCGAACTCCGCGCCGGCATCATTGCTTTCACGGTTGAGCTTCCAAAAGGCGGGGATGCCCATGATATAGCGCTCGTGCTTGACGAGACAGAGAATATCGAGGTGCGCTCGGGGGCATTCTGCGTGCATTCGTGGTTCAATTACCGAAAGTGTGAGGCTGCGGTGCGGGCTTCGCTTTATTTGTATAATACAGAGGAAGAGGCACGAAAGTTTATAGATGTACTGGGGAAGACGATTAGCTTATTTAATCCGTAGCAAATAAAAGCACCAATGGAACTGAAAACAGGTAAAGCATTCGCCCCCGCCCACATCTCAGGCATTTTCATAATCGACATAAAAAAAGACCCCACACTTTCAGGCTCGATGGGCGCCGGAATCTGCCTTGAAGACGGCGCCGTGACGAAAGTAAGCGCCGCAAAAGAAACAACCGTGAAAATAAACGGCGCCGTAGCAGAAGCGCCCACAACGCTCACAGCCATAAAGCTCCTGACCCCGCAGCCTGTCCTTGTAGAAACCACGCTCAGCGTGCCCGTGGGCGCCGGGTTCGGTGCAAGCGGCGCTGGGGCATTGAGTGCGGCGCTTGCGGTGAACGAAGCGTTTTCCCTGAATTTGACCTTAAAAGATCTGGCAAAAGCTGCGCATGTCGCAGAAGTCACGAACAGGACAGGGCTTGGCGATGTCACGGGGCAGACCTTCGGCGGCATCGTCATCAGGAAAAAGGCAGGCGTGCCATTTACCGTAGCTATCGACAAGCTCCCGTGCAGGAATGAAACGATTTCCTGGGTGAGCTTTGGCGGGATTTCCACAAAATCGGTTTTATCCGATGACCTGAAAAAAAAGAACATCAATAAAGCAGGGAGCTTAAGGCTCAAAGAACTCCTGAAAAAACCAACACTTCATAACTTATTCAGCCAGTCCTCTGCATTCGCAAAAGAAATCGAACTCATGAGCCCGCGGGTTTTTGATGCAATAGAGGCTGTCGAAGCTGCCGGCGGTCTTGCAAGCCAGGCAATGCTTGGGAATACGGTTTTTGCCATAAACGACGGCGGGGCGCTCTCGGAATTCGGGGAAGTACATGAAAGCAGGATAACAAATGCAGGAGCACACCTAATATGATTCCCAAAAGCCATCCGAGGTACGAATCCCTCATGACGCGCGAACTGATAGTCGAAGGCGTTGAAAAAGGCATAACGAGCATCCACGGGCTGATTGCCCAGGGGCGTGGCGAGGCATTTGATTATTTAATCGGGGAAAAGACCACGGAAAGCGCATTGAAGGCTGAAAAAGTGGCGGCTGCGGTACTGCTTCTGGCAAAAAAACCAGTAATCTCGGTCAATGGGAACGTTGCAGCACTTGTTCCCAACGAAATTATAAAGTTAAGCGAACTTGTCGATGCACCGCTTGAGGTCAATCTATTCCACAGGACAGAAGAAAGAGTGAACAAGATAATACAGCATCTTCATTCACTCGGCGCAAAAAATGTATGCACAAAAAGCGATGCCCTGCTACCAGGTCTTGAACATGATAGGGGGAAAGTGGATAGTTCCGGCATCTTCAGTGCCGATGTGGTACTTGTTCCTCTTGAAGACGGGGACAGGTGCAAAGCCCTTGTGGATATGGGTAAAACCGTAATTGCCATCGACCTGAACCCGCTCTCAAGGACGGCGCAGTGTGCAACGATAACAATCGTGGATAATATTATCCGCGCAGTTCCAAACATATCCAAATTCGCAGAAAAACATAAAAACAGAAATGAAAAAGAACTGCAAAAATTGGTTAAGGAATTCGATAATAATAAAAACTTAGATAATTCGCTGTGTGAACTGAACCCAATTTTGGGTTCAACCAGTAAGAAATTTCCTATTTAAAACCTCATTAAGATTTTTCAAATTCTTCAGGAGTGACATACCCGCTAGATGCATATAAAGTTGTGCAGAAGTTGCGATCGTGCACACTTCATATCATTCGCCCCTTCAATATCTATACCAGTAGTTCCATGTCCATGTGACTTGCTGTTGGCTGGATGCGCTGAGATATTTATTTATTTCATTTATACTATTCCCAATTCGTTCCCTATTGGTTTCGAGGTTTGTGATAGTATTGCTTGCCCAATATTTTGTCTTACCATTATCAAGCACTTCTCTATTTGCATAGAGATAATTTATTTCTTCCCAACAAATATCCCTTTGTTCTTGTAGGAGAATAACTTGTTTCCTGTAAAGGTCTTTGTTGTTGCTTCCGGCTGCTATCTCACCATTATTATTTGAAGCGTCGATTGCGGCATTGCACCTATGATTCAGTTCGGTTGCTTTGTCAAAGATTATAGACTGTTCTTTAGTCTGTATTTCATTTGCTTTATTTTTTTCAAGGATTTTAATGGTATCAGTTGCCCATTGTTTTGAAGTTGAAGTGGAGTCAAGCTCTGCTCTATTCGCATAGAGATAATCTAATTCCTCTTGACAGACACTGGTGTAATTGGTTTTTGATTTGATTGCATCACTGCATTTCTGATTCAACTCATTTGCTATTGTCCATAGTGATGTTGTCTTTACCACTGGTGTCTTTTCTATGGGCGCATTATTGCCGCCCATACCGAATACGAATGCAGCAATTACTGCCGCCAGTATGACAGTGATAACTACCATTAAAACAACACCTACTACGGGTTTGAGGGGCGCATTTGCCTGTTTCTCTTCCTTTTCTTCAGCTCTGAGCCCAAAATCCTGTATAAGTTCTTTCTCAGTTATCAGATTCTTAAGTCCATCAGCCTCGGCTTTATATTTCCCAGATAACTCACTGTATTTAGCCTCGGTAATCTCGCCCTGCACAAGTTTCTCATCCAGTTTCTCAAGAAGCTCGTTTATTTTACTGAGCCTCCTCTTTTGCTCCTTTATTTCATCTGTTTCGATCATAATTGGACTGAACCCATTTTGCGTACCAGTTAAGAAACTTCACTATTTAAAACCTTTCATAAAATTTTTCAAATTCTTCAGGAGTGATATATCCGAGAGATGAATGAACACTCTTAACTACCTGTCCACTTTTTGGGGTGCAGTCCATAAATGTATTTAACTTATCGTCAATCATGATTTTATAAACGGGCGCGGAGGGATTCGAACCCCCGATCTACAGCTTAGGAGGCTGCCGCTATATCCAGACTAGGCCACGCGCCCTCAGGGTTGTTCCTAAATATCAGTGTGTGGACTTTAATTTATCGCCTAAAAGAAAGGGTTAAGTATATTTGTGCTTATTCAAAGGCAATCCCGCCTTAACTCAGTGGCTAGAGTGCGCGGCTGTAGTTTGGTCTATGTGCTTTATTGCACACATTAACGCGCAGGCACCGCGAAGTCCCCGGTTCGAGT
>JAPMTY010000059.1 GCA_026552835.1 Candidatus Methanoperedens sp. | reverse complement strand
AGAGAATGGCAAAAAAGAAGAAGCAAAATCTCCCTGCGAAAAAATCCAACAAGACCATTATATATGTTGGAATTGCCGTGGTTTTTATAGCAGCCCTTGCTATTTATTTCACATCAAATCCGCCCCAAAAACCACTGGATATACCACAGGTTACATTCCAGCCAGAGCCGGGCAAGGTTAAAGTTGTTGAGTTTATGAAGTTTGATTGTCCTCATTGCTATGACCTTCACCAGGAACTTCCCCGGATTCTGGAAAAATATGGTAGTAATGTCACGATAACTTATGTTCCAATAATATTCCCCGGGCAAACAACCAAGAGTATAGAAGCTTATATCATCGCGGATCAAATGGGAAAGGGCAGAGAGATGCAGGATGCCCTGTTTAATGAGGCGCATACTGAGATGTTAAATGGAAAAGTAATTGGAAACAATCTGATTGTAATGGAAAGCGTGCCGACCCTCGAAAGCGTGGCAGCGAGAATAGAACTTGGCGCAGACTTCAACGCGAAACTTGAGGGAGGCGTTGCAAAAAACGCTGCCCTTTCAAACCTCGCGCTTATGAATAAATACGGCGTGGACAGTACTCCCACGCTTTTTGTCAACGGAAAACAAATAGGCTCCACAGCAGCCGAACTCGATGCGAGTTTAAGTTCGCTCCTTGGCTAAATTATCCCCGCATACATCAAAATCGCAACTGCGAGCAAAGTAACTCCGGTTACCAGCCGCATCGCAGCCCTCTTTTCTTTCCTGAACTTTTCGACCTTTTCAGGGTTCAATCCGAAAGCAATCGCGGCGCCGAGCACAAGCACAGGCAGCACCACGCCGAGGTTGTAAGCCGCAAGATATACGTATCCTGTGCCTTTGCCGCTTCTCACCATGTCAAGAATCACAAAATAAACAGCTCCAACGCATGGGGCTTTAATCAGGGAGAACAGCGCGCCCATAAAAAACGCTGCCGGAAGACTAACTTTCTTTGTCACGCTCTCGGTAAGGCGGATGAAAGCTTTCGGTGTATAGAACGAGGATTCCGTATTCTTCCTGAGATGATAGGCGTCATAGACATGCCAGAGCCCCAGAATGCCGATAAGGACTATGAGAAAACTCTTAATACCGGACTGCAAACCCGGCGCCCTATCTAAAATATTTAGAAGCCCGATCCCGACTATAAGGTAGGTCATGAAAATACCGAGGCTGAACATGAGGACGATAAGGAGAACATTGCGCCGTCTGCCTGTGGTTGCAAGGGTGACCGAGGCAATAAAAGCAAGAATCGCAAGAAGACATGGGTTAAAACCCGCGAGGAAGCCCACGACGAGAACAGAGGGCACCGAAAGCTGGATGGCTTTTCCGGATGAGATATTTGCGGCCTGGGGCGCCATGGAAGCGTTGTCAATAGCTTCCCTCAAGAGCATCTCAAGCTTTGCAGTATCGCCATTATAATTTTCATATGAAATCAGCATCTCTTTGTTCCTGTTAATGACCACGGAAGGCGTTCCCGGAATCCCGTACTTAATGGCAAGACCGGTTCCTTCTTCGTTGGCATTATATTCTGTGAAATTCACCTTGCCGCCATAGGTTTTTATGACTGCCTCGATCACCGGCGTCGCTTTTTCGCATTTTGAGCATCCCGGGATGTAGAAATACTCAACGGTCACCGCATTCCCGCTATATGTGGTGTTTACAGGTGAAGGTTCAATTAACGAATTATTAGTTGTAGGCACTTCTGTCTGTTCAACCTGAGCAGTCACGTTTTCCCTTTCAAGCGTGATATTCCTGAAAGTCTCAAAAGTCATGCCTCCGATATTGATTGTAGCATTGACCGCATATACTCCGGGTGAAAGGGCTGAACACGCCTCGCAAGACGGCGTTGTGAAATTGAAATTGAAAAAATTGGCACCTTTAATAAAAGCTGCATCTCTTGTTTCGCTTATTAACGCCCGGCCAAATGCGTTCTTTATTCCTGATACCTGGATATTCCCATCGCCGTTTTCAGGAGAATTAAAAAATACCCGGATTTTAAGCGTTTCATTGGACTGGTAAACATCCTTTTCTGTAAATATTGTAAGGGTATTATTGATGGAGACGGGTTCCAGCGACCCATTTTTAAATGTCCCGCATACGAGCGCAAGAGTCCCGTTTGCTTCGTCACCTGAAATAACCTGGTTTTTCCCAATAGGGATACCTGAAATGGCGTTGTCGTTTAAAATACCATTGACGCAGACTTCTTTTCCCTCAAAGGCAGCTGGATTTGAAAGCAACTTCGATGCCGATACTTCTTTATCAGTAGATGGCGCCAGGCATCCGATTGCAAGGAAAAAGGATATTACAAGGATTATCGGTAAATATTTCATTGGTACCATTTTTGCTTATGTGCTTTTCTATTTTTCGAAAAAATTCCTGAGGAACTTCCTGAACTCTTCATTCCTGATATTTAATATCTCTTCATCTTCAAGAACATGAAATTCTTGTTTGATGCTTAATGCAAGATGTTTTCCAAGCGCGCAATTTAAAATCTCAGATTCAACAAGTTTCTTTGCCCGGTCATACTTCCTCGGGATTTCGACCATGAATCTGCCGTCCCGGATAAATACATTGGAAAACTTATCGGAACCGGTGTATTTGGACTTGAAAGCCAGAGCGTGTTCTTTTGACCATACCTGCGGACCTGTGTGTATTTTTACACGAGGAAGCTTTGAAGACTCAAGTTCGAAAAGAATAAGTGCAGACTTTTCCGCCCACACGCTTTTGTTATACACATGAAAATCATATCTCTCAAACATTTCATGAATGGATTCCCGGACTTTATAGAGCTGGGGAAACAAAACATCATCGACTAAATCAGGGGCAGCGAATTCAATGGCAAGCAACGAAGATCTTCTTGCTTTCAGGATTTCATTAAAACTTTTATCATCAAGAGGTTCCGGAACCTTCACGCTAAAATATGCTTCATCCGGGTCTTTCAGGAATTCACACGCTTTGTCTATAAAAACACACATATTATCAAGCGAGAGCGCCGCTGCAACATTTCGCGCCGGGTCGGTGGGGTCAACCACTACTATCGGGTCTTTATGAACAAGATTTCCGTGTTTTTCGATGTCAATGTTTATCCCGCTTTTCCACTCGCATGCGGCTTCAAGAACCTTTAAAAAAGAGCCGTAATTGATAATCAAAAGTTCAACAAGATAGCCTGAAAATCCCTGTGTTTTTAACTCAGAGCCGTAAACCCCTATCCCTTTCAGGAATTGCTTTAAAACAAGCACCTCATCTTCAAGTCCTTTGATCATCGAGGAGACATAAATGTTATGAAACGGCGTCCTGTCCACCGCAGACTTTATTTCGGATGCGCGCTCCACTTTAAAAGCCGGGACAAGGTCAACCTCGAAACCATCAAATACCGCATGGATATACGGATGCTCTGCATATCGCTCTTCAAAACTTTGTGATTCCCCTGCAATTTTCCGGGCGATGTAAAGCCCTTTTTCTTCAAGCTCTTTGCGTTCAACATCGGGCTGGAACATGATGAAAATATCAAGGTCGTGCTCACCTGAAATCCATGTCCCGCGCGCGGACGAGCCCACAAGTTCCCCTTTGATGTTAAGCCCTTCGGCTTCGCCGATGGCGTTAATTCGTGCAATTATGCTTTCTGCAAGGGCTTTTAGCCGGTATCTCTCTGTTTCTGTGGGTTTTATACGCGAAAGGATTGAGGCGCAGATGGTATTGATGTCGTTCATTTTAGTTTTATTTCCCTCAAGGTCTCATAAATCGGCCCCTGCGGCGTAAGCGTGCTTTTTTTTAGACTGATTGATTCAACATTAATCGTACCAAGGTCTATATTCTCAAGCCGTTTTAATTTTTCAAAGAGCGCTGCCTTATCCCTGAGCTGCTTTACGCGCGCAAGCGTTGCATGGGGAGAGAACTGGTGGTCTGTTTCGAATTTGAATGGAGTGAGTACACGTTCAACTTCGTCATGCAGCACATCAAAATTACCTTCAGCACCGAGCCAGATAACCTTGATATAAGCAGGTTTCGGGAACACGCCCACCCCTTTTATCCTGGCTTCAAACGGTTTGCAGCCGACCTGCGACAGCGCGGATGCGATTGTTTCCACGTTATCTTCCCGGATATCCCCGAGGAATTTAAGGGTTATATGCACCTGTTTGGGTTCAACGAGCCTGATACCCGGCGTGTCAAGGGCAGATTCGATTTTTTCTATTTCCGGCACCAACCTTTCAGGCAATTCGACAGCTATGAATGCGCGCAACATAATCGTATTAACACATTATAACCTTAAAAAATTGTCTGATTCGATAACTTGATAATAAAAAGAGTGCGTTAAGTGATAAAGGTGCAAATAAATGAAAAGAGATCTGATGGATATCCTGTGCTGTCCCATGTGCAAGGGCGACCTCGTGCTTGAAGTTACAGAAGAGAACGAAAAAGAAATAGTAAAAGGGACACTTTATTGCGGAAAATGCAAGGAGTATTATCCCATAGACGACGGTATCCCCAACATGCTGCCGCCGGAGCTTCGGGAATAAGCGGTTGATTTTTGGTTGATTTTATTTATTTAAACATATCAAATGATTTCCGATGATGCTGACATAGCTGAATATATCCTCAATAATTACAGGAATAAAGTAGTGGAAATCGGAGTGGGCAATTTACCCCAGGTGGCTTTATTATTAAAAGATAAACTGGATGTTGTTGTGACCGATATCAATGAGCAGACATATGCCGGGGTCAGGTTTTGCAGGGATGATATATTTGCGCCGGACATGGGGATATACAGGAACGCTTCCCTCCTGTATTCGATAAGGCCTCCGATAGACATTCAGGATGCGATGGCAAGGACGGCAAGGGAAGTTGGGGCTGACCTCATTATCAGGCCTTTCGGGAATGAAAAAGCAGACTTAAGGAAATATTATAAGGATTATAAGCTTGTGAATTATAAGAAAGCGCGATTTTATTTATACAGGTTTACGGATATTACTTCTTCCTGACCTTAAAGACGTATATCAGCAGAATTATTACAAAACCTGCAGCCAGAATACCTATATTCCGAATCGTCGACGCAACTTTTTTAACCGGTTGTGTTACAGCAGCATTTGTAACATTTGCAGCATTTAATGTTGGCCCGGCATGGCTCGTGGTATTTTTGATGAAATTAATGGTGATTTCGCCCCTGTCGCCTGATACCTGGCTAAAAAATCCTGCGAGTTCTGTGTGCGTACTGATTTTTTTTGTGAGATTATTAATGCCGCTGGTATTGACGACATCCATCCCGGGCGGCAGGAATATCGTTACCGGGGAGTTTGACTGCCCAAGGAACCAGATACTGCTTGCGTTAAAAATACTATCCTTCCAACTGTATGAGACATTGTATTTGTTTACAACTGCATCGGCGCTGTGTATATTCCCTATAATTCCCGGCGATAACGTTGATTCTATATCGGCGACCTGAATTCCCGTGGACTCGTTATTTATCCTTACATCAAATTCCTTGTCGATTGAGCTCTGGAACTGCATTCGTATTTCCTTATCTGCATTGAGGAGTTCCCAGGCATTTACAAAACCGTCATCATTACCAAATTCTCTGTCGATATATACCCTGAACATTATTGAATCATTCCCTGAAAAAGATTCGGTGTAATCCCAGGTCATATCGTGTTCGCCAACTGTGATGCTATTGACCCACCGGGTCTCTGCCGCGCCTGCACCCGCAGTCAGCAGAACGAGAATAAGAGCAACAAAAATCCCCATTCGGCATTTCATCTCGTAATTACCTCGCATCCGTCTTCTGTAACGATGATAGTATGTTCAGCCTGTGATATAAGCCCTCCCTGCACTTCTTTCAGTATGGGATAAGCCTGGATAATCTGCGCTTTGACAAGCTGGATAATAGCAAAATCAACACGTTCCCCGAGCCATCTTTTTGCAAAAGGAAGCGTCTTATATTTCTCTAAATCATGCATTAATGCTCTTGCTGACGGGTGCCTCACCGGCCTGTCTGATACTAAATGATAAATTTCGGCATTCCCTGCATTCCGTATCCTTCCCGCCCCGTTGGTGGCAAATGGTTCGATGGCAACTATATCGCCGGTTTCAAGTATAACGCCGCCGGGCATCCTTTTATTGGGGATTGCAGGAGGAGCATGCTGGATATACTGCGCAAGCCCGTGTCCCGTAAGGTTGCTGATGGGCTTAAAACCGAATGAGCCGATCGTATCCTCGATTACGCCGCCGATATCCGAAGTATTCACACCCGAATGGATGAATTTTATCGCTTCTTCAACGGCTGCATTGGCGGCTTCCACAAGTTTCGGATTGCCCGAAAGGTCAACTGTAATTGCAGTATCAGCGATATAACCATCGATATGCACCCCGATATCGAGCTTGACCATATCGTTGCCGAAAACAGCCTTATCATTGAATGACGGTGTTGAATGGGCAGCCTCGTCGTTTCGGGATATGTTCACGGGAAAAGCAGGCTCCCCGCCTTTTTCGCGTATCAGGTTCTCTGTGAATTCCGCAACCTTAAGCAGGCTTTCGCCCACAGTTACCATTTTTGCAGCTTCAGCACGCACTTCTGATAATATTCTTCCTGCCAGCCTGTATTTTTCAAATATCTCTTCGTTTTCGCTCATTATAGCACCATTCAATTAAAGCACCAGTTTCTTTTCAAACATAGTTAAATTCTTGCATCCATTTTGCGTCACGACAACCACATCCTCAAGCCTGACGCCGCCGATTTTCCTGTAATACAGGCCGGGTTCCACCGTGACAACGGCTCCTGCTTTTAATTCCTTTCCATTTTCGCTGAGACTTGGACCTTCATGAATGTCAAGCCCCACGCCGTGGCCGGTTGAATGGATGAAGCCTTCCGTGAACTCGCTGCTTTTGCCTCTTGCAGTTTCGTATCCACGCTCTTCCAGAATATCGCAAACGATGCCGTGGATTTCACTGCCTGTAATGCCTGCTTTTATTTTTTTTATCGCAGCTTCCTGTGAATCAAGCACAGCCGAGTACATGTCTTTTAATTCGGCATCCGGCTCTCCGCGCGTTACCGTCCTTGTCATATCAGAATAATATCTCTCTTTTTTTGACCTTGGAACCATGTCGATAACGATGGGTTCTCCGGCGAGTAATCCGCCTTCGCCTTTCCAGTGCGGGTCGCTGCTTCCCCGCCCGCATGCGATAATGATATCAGGCGCCTCGCAGCCCAGGGACAAAAGCGACTTTTCAATTATTGCCCTTACATTTTCCGTTGTGAGCGGCGCATTATCCTGCCAGAGCGCACCGTTCCTGATTGAAGCATCTCTTATAGCGCCAAGTGCCCCGGAAAGAGCTTTCTCGCCTGCTCTCTGCGCGGTTTCAATGGCTTTTATTTCTGTTTCATTTTTGACATCGCGCATGTCACGAAACGGGCTTTTGATTGGAATAACCTCAAAACCTGCTTTTCGCAGGCAATCGGCAAGCTGAACCGGGAAATTATACGGTACCGAGATACGCTTCTGCTTCTCTGAGTGCAGGAATTCGGTAAGCATTTCGCAGTACGCGGCATCAGCATCCTTGTTTTTCCGTATCTTATCCATAATGTTATATCTGGATGTTGGAATCACATCATGGACTTTTGATTCTTTTCTTGCCCTCCCGAGTTCCATATCCGATACGAGGATTTTGTCGCTTCCAGAATTCAGGTATATGAAGGAATCATAAGCCAGAAATCCAGTGGCGTAGTACATGTCTGCATTGTGTTCGCTTTCGCTGACCATCAGATAAGATTCGGCGCCAGGAAGATTCAGTTTCATACCATCTCATGAGGGAGATAATTCTACATATTACCTTCGGAAAGTCGCCAAAGCGGGAATAAATGTGAAATCGTTTTCAAAAAATGAAAAATAAGCAACAGATTTCCTTCTTGGATTCCAAAATTATTATTCCTTTTTAGTTTGGATTAATCCTCTCAGCCTGGTATAGATACGTTGGTTGAACCTTTCCCTGGCTAGGAGTTATTCCTTTCACAGTGAGCTGCCAAACGACCTCTTTATCTGGAGTGACTTCAATTATACGTGCTGCACTAACGACCAGAGTATTGCCATTGGGCAATCTGTCAGCGTCACGGATGTGCGGTACTTTTTCAGGAACATATTCCCAAACAATCTTGTTATTATTCGGATCTATTTCAATCGCACTCGGCGCAGGTTTCCCTGGTTGAGCTACGAGTATATTGCCATTAGGAAGAATCTCCGGATCGTGTTGATCGGAAAGAATACCCTTTCCAATAGTTTTAACCACCACCCCTTTAGGGTCAACTTCAACAATGTAGCCAAAATTCCGGAGGCTGATTAAGGTATTACCGTTAGAAAGCCTCGTGACTGCATTGGTATGAGTCCACCCCTCGCGACCGCTATCAACTGGTGCGTCAAAGTGGTCTTTTGCATACCATGCCCAGACAAGTTCTCCTTTCGGGTTCACTTCTTTCACCTGGGCATCATTTATCCAGTCATTATTCCCGAATACAAATAAAGTATTGCCATTCGGGAGACGGTCTGCATCGTGGTCTATTTTAGGATCAAGATAAGACCAGACGATTGTACCGTTGCGGTTAACCTCATACACGCCTTTACGGGGCAATACAAACAGGATATTGTTGTTCGGCAATCTTTCCGTGTCAAGTCCAGGATTGGTGTATTGCTTTAAATTGTCCGGAATCCTGTATTCCCAAACAATCTCCCCCTTCATGTTTACCTCGATTATTCTGGGGTTTTCAATTTTATGGAGGTCTGCAAATAGTGTAGTTCCGGTCCATGCCTTATCAGGATTATAAATGTCAACAATGATATCCGGGTCTGAAGTTCCTTTCGGGACGACAGGTTGAGACGTATTCTGAATTACAGCCGTCTGTTCAGGGGTCGCCAAAGACGTTGCTGGCGCGGGAGTTATGCTTTCATTTGGTTGTGCTGGAGCTTTTTCCTGTACACAGCCGCTTATAAAAACAATTCCGATTGTCAATAAACCCAAAATTATAAAAATTGTTAATTTTTTAATCATTTTACCACCATGTACCAAAAGAACACTATATAATATAAATATCTTCGGAAAGGATTAAAAGGCGCATATTTTCCAGGCGCGCCTGATTTTTCAGCATTTCAGGAAGTGTTCTATTATCCTGTCGCTTTTCAAGAGCATGATAACGGACGCGTGTTGCAGACTCTACCCGACAAAATGTTCCTCGATTATTCCAAAGAACCCTTAAAGTTCTTTCGGCGTTAATTTTTTGCAGGCTTATAGACAAGTAAAACATTCCCTGAACTAAACATCTTTGTTTTTAAAAGTTTAAGATTAATCCGGTCCTTGATGCCTTTAAATAATGGTTTGCCGCTGCCTAAGACAACAGGATTCACAATAATACGATATTCATCAATCAAGCCAAGTTGCGCAAAAGTGGATACGATGCTGCCGCTGCCGTATATCACCAAATCCTTTCCAGGATGTTGTTTCATTTTCGCGATTTCTTCGGGAATAACCTCTTTAACCAACATTGTATTTTTCCATCTAACGTTTTCCAGAGTATTTGAAAAAACAATTTTGGTATTATTATTTATTTTGTGGGCAATTTCAATATCGCTCTTTGAAGTTGATGGGTTCAGAGCGGCGGCAGGCCAGTAACCTTCAAAAAGTTGATACGTCACCCGCCCGAATAAAATAGTGTCGACCGTATTTAGTAAATCGATGGCATACTGGTTAAATTCTTCATCCACGATATGCCAATCTATTTCCCCGTTCATTCCTGCAAAGAAGCCATCGAGCGATACCATCTCGGATACAATTACTTTTCTCATGCAAATCCTCGCAACCTTAAAATTAATTTTTTACGTAAAATTGTATGATTTAGTTTTCAATTTACCACCTAACCACGTACATGGCAGCCCGGTGACAATAAGCGCAATCGGATACCAATGTTGAGATAGATTCCAGCCTGCCGCCGCACCGAGTGTAGCGGCTATGATACCGATTATTCCGAGTGTAATGGCATGGCGCATCGGTCGATCTGGCGCCAACATTGCAGTAATGTAACCTCCTGCCACTGTGTACGCGCAACGATATACGAGCGCGAGCATAAGCATCCATGTCGTGAATAATCCCTGGACAGGAGGTGGAAAAACACCAAGTGTTTCTAATACGAAATCAGTGACGATAGATAAGACGAAAACCGTGATAAATCCTGCAATGATAGCACCGACGCTTTTGAAAATTGTTTTGTTCATAATTTTTACCCCATATTACATTTTTTTTCTTTGTATTTATAGGTGTAATTGTCTGCAATTTATAGTTTTAAAAATGAAACAAAAAGATATAAATTAACAAAGGAAATTACAGATATTGAACAGAAAATGAAAGAGAAAAAAGGAAATAATTTTTTGCCTAAACAATTCTACAAAGATGCTTTTGGCTGGGGATTCGTTCTTTGGTTCATCGGCTACGCACTTGGGATAATGCTTTTTACTGTTGTCCCGCTTTCTGTTGTTGGCTGGATAATTATGCCGATCGGTACAATTATCACGATTTGGGTATTGTTTAAGAAGGTCAAAGCTGATTCGTTTCAGTATTACGCTTTGCTTGCTGTTATTTGGGCGCTCATTGCCATTGTTTTCGATTATTTTTTCCTCGTCAAAGCGTTCAAGCCGGCGGACGGATATTACAAACTGGATGTGTATCTGTATTACACATTGACCTTTGTTTTACCTCTTATTGTTGGGTGGCGCAAAAAACGGACTATAGACAATTTTAATGTGGATAAGATAAAATAATTTAAAAAAAATCATAAGAAATCCATCCTAAACTCCTGGCTTTCAGGCCGGTCTGTATTTAAGCAAGACAATTCCATTTTTAAATGCTTTTGCTTCGAGAAGCTTCAGGTTCATCTTTTTAACATCTTTGAATAATGATTTTCCAGCGCCTAAAATAATGGGGACGACTACAAGTTGGTATTCATCGATGAGACCGAGGTTTGCAAACTGCTGCACGATAGTGCCGCTGCCCAATATTGTGAAATCTCCGCCCCCTTCTTCTTTCAGTTTGATAATTTCTTGCGGCTTTATTTCATGAAAAAGCTCGATGTTTTTCCAATTGGGTCCTTCTTCCACATTGCGCAGCGTTTTTGAAAAAACTATCTTCGGGCTGTTGTTAACAACACGGGCCATACCCGGGTCATTCCTGATCGCATCCGGGGTGGGCCAGTAGCTTTTCATCATCTCATAGGTCGTATGGCCAAAAATCAGTGTATTGCCTGATCTGGCCGACTGCTCATGGGTATACTTTTCCCACTCATCATCTCTTTTTATTACCTTGAACCAATCAATCTCACCGTGCGGCCCAGCAAAGAAGCCGTCGACTGTCACGTGAATAAAAACGCTTATTTTTCTCATAAAACTCCCTTGTCAAACGATTGTCTGCTATCGGATATAAATCTTATCTTTATCAAAAAAATCCCAATTTGGATTGAAACCTCCCCATTTTCCTGGCGCCGATTACATTGGTCTTCAGACTGATATAATTATATTAGTTTATATGACATGAATTTTGTTTATTTTTAGTGCTATAGCTTTGATTTAAATAAAACTTATTTTTAACCAATAAAAAACTATAATGAACCAAATTGAAGCTTTAAAAATCGAATAAAAACTCAAAAATCATCGATGTATTTATGTCAAATAAATGCATATTATTAACTAAGAGGAGCCAAACTCTCCACCATACCAATGGATCATATCCATAACCTCTTTTTTTGGCTCCTCCACCACCATTAATAAAAGGAGCAGTAATCCCCACGAAACAAAATCTTTTTGCTGTCCGGCGCCTCCGCAAAGCACAGCGCCTTCGCTTCCTCAATGAGGGCGGCGCGGCGGGCGGGTGGGGTTGTGAAGGAGATGCGTGATTCGCGTTGCTCAGGTCGCCATCACTTCTACAGGAATATTCACTTTTTTATCGATTGAAAGATTCAATTTTTCAAACCCGATGACCCTGTTGTCCTTATCTTTTTTGAGGATTACCTCTTCTCCTGTCTCTTCGCTTATGAATTCTTTCTCAGGGTCGTCAAACCATACATCGAGGGTGTTTGATTCGCGGTTGAGAATCACTTTGATTTTTTCCATATCAGGACATCTATTTTCCTAAAAACTTTTTGATAATTGTAATTGTCTCAAGTACAAAATCTTCCAATTTTTCTACATGGATTTCAAATTTAATAGGATATTTACCTTGCCTTATTTTTCTAACTTCGCCCGTTTTTTCTGTCCCTTTCATTTCATAAATACCATATCCTCGATTAGCTAAGGCAATCATGCTGTCAACGATGCTGTTTGCATTTACTTTCAATCCTTCTTTTTCATTTTGAAAGGTAATTGATGAGTTTTCAGCACCAGCATTTTCTAAGAGTTCCACAGCTTTCCTAAAATCTGGCAAATCTTCTGGATTGGGAATACGCAATTTCAGGAACTTTGCTTCTTGAACATTTTCCCATTCATTTATGATTGTGTAAATCAACCTTCCTTCTCTTATAGAAAAAACTTCAGGTGCGAAGGTATTAAGAGATTTAACAAATAAACCTTTAAAAACGTCTATGAATCTTTCAATAGATATGACATTTTTTTCTTCAAAAGCAATGACATGATACTTTGGAACAATAATAAATCGACTAGTACTCTCTCCTACTCCCCATAATTCGGGGATAGGTTTCATCTCCCATTTTGCTTCGTCAAAAACCTTAGATATACGAGTGGCCCTAATTTTATTTAGTTCACCAGAGAAAACAACTTCACCATTATCTAATTGTTGCTGACCAACCGAAGTAATAACCCAAAAAAATTTTACACCTCTTTTTTTGTCCTCAAATTTTACATGACTTGAAACTATGTTTTTCATATCATTTATAAAATCTCTCTTCCCTAACCACTTAGGATAATTGATTCTAGCTAATGTTAGGGTTACTTTTTGCTTCATAATTTCTCCTGTTTTTTCTTATATTTTAACTCTATATATTTACCACGTAGAATGCCTTCTCTCACAATCGTGCGTACTAATTGAATTGACCCGAACAAAACGTAAAATGATAAGAAAAATAAAATTAAACCAATTAAAAGAATAAAATAACTTTCTTGAAGAAAAGATGATATTAGCAATAAAAATATAGCAAACACTATAGCTAAACCTGCGGTTCCTGCAACCCAAAAGAAAGAAAATAACATCGTATTGTATATCCCAGAAATTTTTAAAAACATTATATATTCTTCGTCCGTGAACGATACAACTATTGCCAAACCTGCAATTATTATAGTAAGTAAAGTTATATTTAAAACAATTAAGTCTGAGGAAATATTTTTTATAAACATCTCAATTTTTAATGGGTGATAATAAGCAAGTATTGATAAAGAGAAACTCATCAGAAATGCCAATAAAAAATCAGGCGTGATTAACAGCCCTTTTAATCCATGTGCAGACAAATAATTCTTCGTTAACCATATAACGCTATATTCATTTAGATTTGGTTTTTTCTCGTCCATGGAGATTCATTCTCATTTCCCGAAGATATTTCCTTTTTCCATACTTAAACACAAACAATGCATATTTTCAACTATATGCCTTTATCTCCTTTAGTATTTGAATCTTTATTAACTGACAGCAGCGCAAGTTTGCTTGCTGGGTTTTGTTTTACCTCTTAATCGCTTTCCTCACCAAACTCGCCGACCCCTTCGAACTGAACGCCCTGAAGTACACAAGCGCTTCTGCATACACCATAGCCTCAATCGCTCTCTCCGTATCCTCATCCACGCTGTAAATCCTGTCAAAGAACTGTTTGATCGCGAACTTGCAGTTGCTTCCGAAAATCTGGTTATCCTTCTTGCCTGGATTCTTGGGCCGGTAGGTCTCAACAGTCCAGTTCCACATATCCTTGTAAAGTTCGGGTTCATACACTTTCAGCACATTAAAAACAATATCCTGCCAGTGCGTAGCTACGTTTCCCTTGATGATATCGCCCTTGGGGAACTGTGTATTTATTAATTCCCTCGGCGTTCCCGTGATTCCGTGCTGCGCAATGCCCACTTTCAGATTATTATCCCTCAAAGCCTTTGCCACAGCCTTTGTCTGCGGGATATTGATTGAAACCTGTTCTACCACGTTCCCGTGCTCGTCATATACATTCCCGTGAACGCTCCCGTTCGCGATGGCAAGCACCTGGGGATGCACGCCGCTCTCATTCAGCGCTTTTATGAACGTGACAGCCTCTTCGGGTCTTGTGAGCACAAGACCGTGCTCGTCCTTCCTTCCAATCTCGCCCACCTCTACCTCAAGCCCGAACTCCTTTCCCTTCATCCTGTTTTCGATGAATTTCGCCAGTTCTGTTGTGACCCTGATATTCTTATCAAGCTCCTCCCGCAGGTTATTTCCCTCAAAATTAAAAAGATGCGAGGCATCTATTGCAAAAGAAGTATAGCCCGCCTCTATCTGGCCGTCTATCAGTTTTTTTGTACCATCAATTTCCTGGGATTCGCCTGTCTTTATGGTGATATGATCAGCATGGAGCGCCCAGATGTCGCACTCCACATCGATAGCCGCTTGCCTTACCCTTTCTGAAAACGTCTTCGGCGTGAGCCCTGTATATCCGCCTTTAAGATCGCATTCCGAGCGCGCAAGTTCCATGAAAACCGCAGAATCCGTATCCTTTGCAGCCCTGAAAATCCCGCGGGCGACTGTTGTAACCCGCGTATTTGTCGCCATGACAATCATTTTCCTGCCAGCGATACTGTTCAGAATGGTAGAACCCGGAATTGGTGCAAAATTGCTCATAATCTTCTTTCCCTGATTGTCATCATTGTGCCATAAACTTTTCAGCCATTTCGATTTCCCTTTTTCCTCCCGCATATATTGGGGTTAGCTCATCGATAGCTTTCGGCTTGATTGACAGGATATTAATTTTTCCGTTGCTGATTGCCCCGCCTGCATCGGTAATTATTTTTCCCATCGGGTTTGCCTCAAACAATAACCGAAGCTTTCCTTTTTCTTTTCCCCGGAATCCCGGATAGGTGAACACGCCGCCTTTGTGGAGAATCTGGTGCATATCAGCGACAAAGGAGCCTGAAAAGCGCAGTTTGTAACCCTCGGCTTCAAGATTTTCGATGAACCTCGAATGCTTTGGTAGGTAATCCTTCCTGAGGGCTCCGGGTGCGTAGAGCTTGCCATCCGGGATTTTGATGTCCCGCTGTGTGAGGTTGAACACGCCTTTTTCATCCATCACAAAATCATGCACTCCGTTCCCGGTTGTCAGCGTCAGCGTGGTAAGCGGTCCGTAAAGGATGTACATTGCCGCAATCATGGTATTGCCGGGGGCTAGCACACTGCCCGGATAAATTCCGATAATCGTTCCGACTGCAAGATTCACGTCAATCAGGGATGAGCCGTCAAGAGGGTCAATGACAACCCCGAATTCATTTTTCGACTTCTCAATCTCGATAATACCGGGTTGTTCTTCAGTCGCAATATACCGCACCAGCCTTGTTTTTCTAAGCCCGTTAATTAAAACATCATCAGCCCATTTATCAAGAGCCATCTGCTCTTCGCCGTAAATGTTTTTTGTCCCGGCTTTATTCTGGCCCCGCAAGAACCCGTTCTTTATTGTTTGTCCCTGCTCGCTGAAGAACAGGATCAATTCTGATAATCCGGGATCGGTTTTGGTCTGCAAAAGAAACTCTTTCAGGTTAATGCTCTCATCCTCTTGTTTTTTGATTTCAATTTAAGCAATCAGGCTCTAAATAGTTATCGTTTTATGGGTGTGTAAAATCCAACTGAAAAAGCAAAATAGCCACAGAGACACGGAGGTCACTGAGTTATTATTTCTCGGTGTCTCTGTGCCTCCGTGGCTAATATTTTATATCAAAAATCAAACTTTTTTCAGTCCTGTTTTATGCAGGGTTTATTTCAAAAAACTTTGGGAAAGTTTTATCAAACGAGGGGTATGCTGCGCATACCCCAGCACTGCAAGCCGAAGTTTCGGCTTTCAACCAAGAAAAATTTATATACTGTTGATTTTAATAAAGAGGTGGTGTTAATATTATGGATATTTTTGAAAAATTGAAAATTAAAGATTACAAAGCATTTGGTTACGGTTTGCTGATAGCAGGTTTGATTATGATAATCTTTTCAGTCTTTTCCATGTACGGCGTTTATACCGGAGCCACACCCCCGCCATCGGTAATCAAGATGAACGGCGTCACGATATCGCTTCCGACAGGCCCCGGCGTTCCGCCAGTGCAGACCGAGCTTATTTCGGGAAATGATTCAAGCAAGCTCGTAAATATGGGAATCTGGCTTGCACTCATGACCTTTGTAGCCTCGGCAGGCGGGAGGATTGGGAGTCTGGGTGTCCAGTTGATTCGGGAAATAAAGGTAGAAGTGAAGCGCGAAGGTTAAATATCAGTCCGATAACAAAGAAATAAATGAATAACAAAAAAATAGCGATATTGGCTGCACTCGGGGCGGTTTTTTTCGCTGCCGGACTATACCTTGGCAACAGCTCCTATGAATACCTCGGTATCGGAACATGGCTTTCCGGCATCATATATTACACACTTTTCCGGGACTATAAGGAAGTAACATCCCTTATTCTGGGCCTGATAATACTGCACACCGGCGTCATACTGCTTCTTGTTGAAAAGCTCACGCATCCGAAATTGCTCGGGTTTTTGGTCTTCACTGCCGGGATTATTGTTGTTCTGAATTCAGGTTTTTCTGATTACCTGAAAAGAAGAAAATCGAAAAAATAGCAACTTAGAGTTTTTTATCCTCTTTCATTGCCTTCAAAAGCTCAAGCACCGAATACCCTGCCCTTGTGACCCCCATGCTGCGGTTATCGGTATCCGTGCCTGCAAGATATAGATTTGAAACAGGCGAGCGCGGCCCGGCAAAATAACCGTTGATAGTCACAGCCGCTTTTTCAGGTATCGTTACCTGGTAATGCGTCATTTCAATCTTCTTCTCTATACCCGGAACAGCCCGCAGGATTAAGTCAAGCGCTAGTTTCTTTTCGCCTTGTATGTTCTGTTTGTCTTCAATAACGAACGTGAACCCGACCAGTTGTTTGCCTTTCGGTGCAATACAGGCATCGTAGTTGCTGATTGGCATAGCCCAGTACGCGCCGTCCTTGAACCAAACCTCTGAGCCTGTGTAATCGAATTCCTTCATTTTTTCACTCAAACCAAGCCATATCGTGAGACTGAGCGTCTGCTCTATCCGGGAAAGTTTTTCAATATAATTATCAGGCAAGGAAATAAGCTCCGGAAGGCTCTTCATAAAACCCGTGTAAACAACGATGTCAGAGGTATATGAATCGTTATCTGTGGCAACTCCAGTTGCCTTCCCGTTTTCGTTTAATATCTTTTTTACGTTTGAGCCGGTTTTGATGGTTACATTTTCAGGCATCGAATATAACACAGCGTTCAAAAAGGATTTGAGGCCCCCGCGCGGGTACGCCTGCGCATATGCTACCTTGTTGGTGGCGAGCCTGCTTAACGATGAAAGGTGGCTCGATATCTGGTATTTTAACAGTTTGTCGGTTATCATGGACGCATATGAAGGTGATGAGGATTCCTCAGGCTCTGCATCAATAAAAATATCCTCAGAGACCGAATCCCTGACAAAACTGCTCCCGTAAAGGACCCGGTTCACAGATGTTTCCTTCATGGATTTCCCTGAAAGGAAATACGCTATCGCATTGACAAAATCATATGTGTCTTTGGAAAGCCCTTTTGGAAGGTAATCGTAAATCGGCTGGTCGCCATCAAGCATCCCGAATGTCATTTGCGTCAGGGCTTTTGTTAAAGCCTGCGAAAGGAAAAGCCTGTCTTTCCGTGGAAGCACATCAAAAGTGACAAAATCCCTTATATTCGAGGGTATTTTCGTGAGACCTTTCTCCGTCCTCACATAATAGTGGCCGTAATCCACGAACACCGGAACATAAGTGAAATATTCATCCATCAATCGCCGAAGCGGCCCTTCACGCAGGTGTGTTATCGCATGAGGCCCCGTATCAACCTGGAAACCATCCACGTTATAACTGTTACAATTGCCTCCGACGATGCTGTTTTTTTCAAGAACAAGTACCCTCTTCCCGTGCTTTGAAAGTGTCAGGGCAGACATCAGGCCGCTTATGCCTCCACCTGCTACGATTACATCATATTCCGGCATTTTACCTCGCCCTGCTACAATGGTTCATCCTTATAAAAAATCTTGCTGTGGAATTATTTCCCGAACCTGTTAAGCCGCCTGAAGAACCCGCGAACCATCTGGATAAAGACAACATACAGGGGAACGACCCTCCCGCCGGGTCGGGTTTTGCCTTCCCTGATTGCAGATAACACAGAGCCCACGTCCGGCTCTGCATCTATTTCAGTAAAACCAAGACCGATTGTTGAAAGGACATGTGAATCGCTTCCGCCCACTTGCGGCTTTCCAAGCAGGCGTGCCATCTCCTTCGCTTTCGTATTTTCACCGAATATGCATCTGGAATTGAAAGTCTCGATCGCATCCACGTCAAGACCATCCACACTGCCGATGCTTCTTATTTTGAATGGATGCGCCGCTATTACCACGGCGCCTTTTTCATGGGCAATCCTTACAGTCTCTTCCGGTGTGAGGTTTGGCTGGATATTTTCTCTTATCCCGAGAACGAGCAGATGCCCTTTCGTTGTTGATACTTCGACAGCCGGAAGCACAAGTAAAGGCATGTTCAATTCACGAGCGCGTTCCCGGGCATGAATGCTTCCTGCAACTGTATTATGGTCGCATATCGCAATCCCGCCAAGCCCTTTCTTTACTGCCTGTTTCAGGATATCATCAATTGTAAGGCCGCTGTCCGATGAGAAGTTTGAGTGGATGTGCAGGTCAAAACGCATTATTGTTCAGTAAACGGTCACGCTTTTTACGCCTTTTATACCTGTGAGTGTATTCACAAGTTCCCCGCTCACTTTGCCCTCCGTGATTATTGTTAGTTTTGGTTCCTCTGTCAAATACGGGTCGTCCGAAACTGCCTGCCTGATTGTGATCCCGTGCTCTGCCACGGCAGTCGCCACAGCGCCAAGGAGACCTTTCCGGGCGGCGTTATCAGGTGCTATTACAATTACTCCAAGACCCAACAGCGGCGCGACTTCCCGTAGGAATGGAATGGTCCGGACGTTCCTGAATATCTGCATAAGCGTCTTATCCGTAATTATGGTTTCACAGGTAGAATCGACAACGCGCCTGTCCACCGCTATCTCATTTGCTATCTGGGTATGTGGTATCTCAATCGTCCCTGATACAACCCTCCCCTGCTCATTTACCTGGAAACCTCTTTCCAGCAGCATCCTGATTACTTTTTCCTGTGCCGGATGGTTTTTGAATTTTTCCTGGATTATACTCCACATTATTTTTCTTATTATGTTATATTAGATACAAATGTTTTTGTATCAAAACCGGAAAAGCAGCAAAAAAGTTACAGCTCCTCAGGCTCTTGAAATCCGGAGAAAAAATAGAAAAATAAAAACAAAGCCGGGGCGGAAAATCCTCCTCAGCCTGCGCTTTTCTTCACTTTATTGGCAAGGTCTTTTCCAAGCCGCTTGCACTCTTCAAGGTCTTTATCCGTGGGCTGGTACTGGATACGCAGAACCGGGTCAATCACTGTCATTCCGATTTCCCGCATCTTTTCAGCTATCATCCCCGGCGCCTCACCGCTCCATCCGTATGAGCCGAAAGCCGCTCCGATTTTACCATCTGCCTTCGCCTTTGAGAGGCTGTCAATAAATTTTTCCATCGGAGGCAGCATCTTGTAATAGAAAGTCGAGGAGCCAAGCGCGATGGCATCCGCGGATTTTAAGTCTTCTATTTTTGCTTCATGGAAATTCATGGCAACCGCGTCAATGTTTCTTGAAACGGCGCCCTCAACGATAGCATCTGCCATCGCTTTTGTGTTACCCGATGTACTGAGATATACAACTACTAATTTTGGCATATTTTTCACACCCGTGTCTATTTATCGAGATTGGAATGACATTACATTTTACACTATCCCTTTCTCATAATAACGTTATAAGTGATTTCAGATAAAGCTTTCGTGTCAGAAACAATAGACTATTGACAGTATGGGCAAAGCACTTAAATGTTTAGCACTTTTAAAACAGCATGATTGTTATCGGAATCGACCCCGGGCTTGCGACAGTGGGCTTCGGCGTCATACGAACTGAGAAAAACAATATAACTCCTGTAAGCTATGGCGCCATTCGGACATCGGCTGAAAAACAATCTCCCCAGCGTCTTCTGGAAATATACACAGAGGTCAACGAGCTTTTTGTGAAATACTTACCATCAGCAGTGGTGGTTGAGAGACTTTTTTTCAATAAGAATGTTACAAACGCCATGAGCGTTAGTGAAGCAAGAGGCGTTATAGTCCTGGCTGCAGAACAAAATCATATTCCCGTATTTGAATATACCCCGAACGAAGTCAAGCAGGCAATAACAGGTTCAGGGCGGGCTGATAAAAAACAGATGCAGGAGATGATTAAGAGGCTGTTGAACTTAGACGAGATACCAAGACCGGATGATGCGGCGGACGGGCTTTCGATTGCCTTGTGTCATATAAATATAATGGCTACTCGATTATATCACCCTTAAGCAGCATGAAAAAAAGCAAAGGGAGAGTATGTTAAATACATCATACCTTACTTTACTTTTAACTGGATGGAGTTAGAGGTAAACGGCTCTGTTTCAACGAGAATAATATCGGCAACTTTATCTTAAAACAAAATGATTTAACCCGGCGATGATATGGGACAATTTAAAACGATTATTCTTCTAGCCTTCATTGGGCTGGCAATTCTTTTTTCGGGATGTACAGGGAAACAGGAAAGTACACCAACACCAACCTCCACCCCAACAGTAACAGCCACACCACTTGTAACGATAACCCCATTTCCTGAGGCTACGCCAACAGGTAATCAGACGCTTGTGAGATTGGATAGCAAAAGAGGTTTTATTCCCAATATTGCAACAATCAATGCTGGAGATGAAATCGTGTGGGATAATTATTATGCTGATACTGTTACCATTGTCAGTAATGATAGGCTTTTTGATGCACAATTATTGGACTATCACCAGCAATATCGATATATATTCAAAAAACCTGGAACTTATACGTTCTACCTTGAACAAAACCAGAGCTTAAATGGCACTATCATCGTAGAGGCTCAGGCAATAATTCCCACTAATACAATATCGTTGACGCCACAACTGCCACCGGGCGCTCTCTATGTGGATGCACGAATGACAAAACCTGCGTATTGGGGACCGGAAAAATATGAACTTAGTTCATTGCAGGTACAGATAATTAACCAACGGAATGCTCCTTTGTCGATTTCGGCCCAGATTATTAATGGTGTGCAGGTACTTGAAGAAAAAACCATTATCCTTGAAAGCGAGGGCAGCTCATATAGCTTTACGAATGAAAGAACGCATTTCATTAATAATACTAATGTAACTTTGCGGTTGTTGATTCAGGGTTATCAACCGGTTGAATATAATTTCATAGAAGTTGACAGTCTGAGTTAATAACGAGAAGAGCTTTCGGCATATTTATGATTGAACTTTAAAACTCATTGAATTTATCTTGTTCTAAAAACGAAACTAAAAATACACGATTTGACAATATAGCTTTTAAGACAGGCATGTATAGAAGATATGATTAATTATATAATTTCAGACTTAATTTAAATATAATGAGATAATAGATGATTTCGCATATTTACGGTGATATAGCGCAGTGCAGTGAAACTTTTGTGGTTATCGATGTGGGAGGAATAGGCTATCAGGTCAATGTTACAAAGCCGGAAGCGTTGGAACTTATCAATAAAAAAGAAAAGGTAAAACTGTACACCCATCTCAATGTCAGGGAGGATGCGCTCACCCTTTACGGTTTCACAAGCCCAAGCGAGCTTGAAATGTTCAGGCTCCTTATCAGCGTGACAAGAATAGGCCCCCAAATCGCAATGAACATATTGTCCCAGATAAAAATTGAGGAGCTTGCGTCTGCAATTTTCCGCGAGGATGAAAAAGTCCTTACCAGTATTTCGGGCGTTGGAACTAAAAATGCCAAAAGGCTGATACTTGAACTCAGGGACAAAATGAAAAAGAAAATGGAAGGATTTGTTTTCACAGGTACAAGCAATATCAATTACGACGCGGTTAGCGCTCTTGTTTCTCTCGGATTCGGGCAGCGCCAGGCGCAGGAAGCGGTGGAAACCGTATCGGCTGATATAAAAGAACGCACGATTGAGGCATTGATTAAGGCAGCGCTTTTGAAATTGAAAGAATGAACATGGAAGAAAGAATAATAGCGCCGGTATCGCTAAACGAAGAAAAGGAAGATACAACCATCCGCCCGACAAGGCTTTCTGAATTTATCGGGCAGAAAGCGCTAAAGGATTCGCTCAAAATATTTATCGAAGCTTCAAAAAAAAGGGATGAACCGCTCGACCACGTCCTGTTTTCAGGACCCCCCGGCCTTGGGAAAACAACGCTTGCCCACATAATTGCGCACGAGATGGGCTCGGATATAAAAAGCACTTCAGGACCCGTGCTTGAAAAACCGGGAGACCTTGCGGCAATACTGACGACGCTCAAGAAAGGAGACATTCTCTTCATCGATGAAATCCACCGCCTGAACTCTGTTATTGAAGAAATCCTGTATCCTGCGATGGAGGATTACGAAATAGACGTCATGATAGGCGAGGGACCGAGCGCCCGCTCCATCAAACTCACCCTTGAACATTTCACTCTCATCGGCGCCACAACCAGGGTGGGACTTCTTGGCTCGCCGTTCAGGGATAGGTTCGGTTTCACATCGCGGCTTAACCTTTATTCAGTGCCTGAACTTGTGGAAGTTGTATCAAGAAGCGCATCCATCCTGAAAATCCCGACAACAGAGGAAGGGGCGCTTGAGATTGCAAGGCGAAGCCGCGGGACACCGCGCATCGCCAACAGGCTGCTTCGGCGCGTATGGGATTTTGCTCTCGTGAGGGCAGAGGGAAAAATCACGCAGGATGTCGCGGATGCAGCGTTAACCATGCTGGGAATCGACAGGCTCGGGCTGGATGAGCTTGACAGGCGCATCCTTACTATAATTTCAGGGGATTTTGGGGGAGGTCCTGTGGGCGTCAAGACAATTGCAATATCAGTCGGCGAAGAGGTAAGGACGATTGAGGAAGTTTATGAGCCTTATCTTATCCAGATAGGGTTTATAAAACGGACTCCGCAGGGGCGGGAGACAACGCCTGCGGCAAAGGGACATCTTGGAATTTAGTGAGATATTGCAGAATTGGGCGCGGGTTTCACCGCAAAGGCGCAGAGTTCGCAAAGATTTAATTCAAACCCCCACGTCCATCTCCTCATCCGCCCTCACTTCCGGCTCCTCATGCATCTCCTCGTACTTCCTCTGCGCCTGCCACATCGCCGGGGCATCCTTGCTCCTGCCCTTCGTATCGCTCGTTAGCCTCTTTCTTATCCTGACAAGTGTCGGGGTATTTATCGCAACCCCTGAAATTATCGCCTGGCCTTTCGCAAGCGATGGAAGCTCTGAAATCATGTCCCTGCTCGCAGACTCGATGCTCTGCGCAATCTGCTGCTGGTCTGTGGGGTTGATTATCCGCATCGTTATCTGTGTCATGCACTGCGAGAGAGAATCCGCGTCTAATTTACTCGGGCGCTGTGAGACAAGACATACGCCCACACCGAACTTCCTGCCTTCTGAAAGTATGGTCTTGAGGATACCCTTAGATTTAGCCTCGCCGCTGTGGGGCGCGAACCTGTGCGCCTCCTCGATGACGACAAAAACAGGATAGGGAAGGAATTTGTCCACATGGGATTCATTGTACTTGTTGTTCTCTGTACCTTCCCGTGCATCGAACAGGCGCCGAAGCATTACCGATGCAATTAACTGCTGGAATCCTTCTTCAATACCTGAGACGTCCATTATTGTAAGCTGCCCGACTTTGAAATAATCTGCAAGCGGAATGGTCTGGAAATCATCGAATATGGAGCCGTACATTTTCCCGAACCGCCACAAGATGCCCTCTATCGTGGACTCATTCGAGGAATCCCGCAAGGCTTCTATCTCCTGCTTCAATTCATTCCGGGTGAACTTTTTCTTGCTGTTGTTTTTGAGATTGTGATATGCAGACCGAAAGAGCGTCTTCATCTTATCCGACATTGTCCCGTCGTCCATTATGCTGATAAAATCGCTAACTGAAAGGTCACTTATCCTTATTTTTATAGTCTCAGGTTTCACAGTTTTAACCTTTGGGCGATACGATGGCGTGATGAACTCCTGCATGTTCTGTATTTCGCTTAGCGTAGAATATTCACCGTGCGGGTCAAAAATCAGGACAGGTGCCATGTTATAGGGCTTAAGTAATTCCTCGACCAGGACTCCCACAGTGTACGATTTTCCCGCGCCGGTAGAGGCGATAACCGACACATGCTGGCTAACAATATCCCTCACAGATAACACAATTTCCGTATCCTCTCCAAAAACATTTCCCACAAAGGCAGAGCCAGTGGCGCCAGCCTTTACTTTACTGATGTCTTTCAGGACATCTGTTCCTGCGCGCTCTATTTTTGCGCCGCAGGAGGGATTTGTTCTCGGATTAATGAACTCACCCATCGTCGCATCAAAATAACCGACAACAGCGGCTGAATAAGTGTAGTATTTGAAATCCGCCGGGTCAAGGCCGTAAAATCCCGAAATCTCATCAGCATCAAGTTCATTATCCAGAAGGAACTCCTGCGGATATTGGTTCAGGGGCTCGCCATGTTTTACCCTGCACAGGATTTTCTTACCCGTTTCATGATAGCATGCGAACATACCGGCCGGCAGCCGCTCATCCGATATGAAGGTGAATCCTTCCTCATCCGAATAGTTGACAGTACCGATCATGTTTCCCTCTCAATATATTTACGAACAAGCTTTAACATCGCGCTGCATTCGGGGAATCCTGCCTCAACCTGGCCAATCATGGAAAGAAGGACGTTTTTTGGAAGTGCATCCCGGCTGGTATGAAAATACGCAACACTTGGCTTACCGTTCATGAAGTGGAATTGCTTTAATTCTTCAGGTTTCAAAATATCAATGGTATCCTTGACATCAGGCGGCGAGTCTATGGTGTATTCCACGCTCCCGTTACGCATTACCCCAAGTCCGTGAATGACATAATAGCTGCTCCTGAAATCCTCATTAAAAGGTGCATACTTGGGCTGCATTGAAGGCTCGATATAAGGAATCAGGTCTTCACGTATCGAATGCGTGATGTTATTAATGACCCCGACAATTATTCCTTCATATTTTTCAATTTTAACGAACCTGCCTATGCGCTCTTTTCGGGCATCCGGCGGTATTTTTACCACATACGTGTTTGCATCATCAACCCTGATTATGTCTCCTAATACCATTTGAATCACCTTCTCATTGTCTTATGGAAATGCTTGGCACTCTTATTAATCTTAATCCCGTGCGCCTTGCAGAAATTATCAAACATCCCGTAAAAAAGGTCATGCTCGCCTATCCGTATCACAGCGGCGTCATGCGCCCGCATAAGTATATCTGGATAATTGCCCCGGATAACACACTGGGCGCGAATGATATCCGCGAGCTTATCGATATCCTCGTTTTCATGTATCCATGCAGGGAATTCAACACGCGAAGGAAGGCCGTTACTCAGCCTCATGTAAAAAAACGCTATGCTATTCTTAAAAAGCCCGTAGTTATCCAGCACAGAACTTGAAACGTCGCCCCGTCTGTCATCCCTGTCGCAGAGAAAAGCCGCTGTCCTTTCTCCCCATAAAAGATGAGAAAAAAGATGCGTATCCGAAAGCTTTGTCTTTTTTAAACCGAAGAGAAAATGCATCATAAGAGTAATATCGCGCGGCATTGTTGTATCAATAAAACCGATAATGGTATTGCGCGTTTCCCTGGAAGCCGAGAGAAGCTTCACGATTGCATTGATGTATATTTCCCTGATATTCCTGTTAAGTACATTTATATGGGAAAGGATAAGGGCGCCATCCAGGAGGACATAGAGCTTTTCATGTGCTTTCATTAGCCGTATGATAGTATCGCATTCCATTGAAAAACGGCGTGCATCAACATATTCACTCCCGAATGAATATACACTTGCAGCCTCAAACTCCCCTGGTGTGATGATGGAAGCTCCTATTTCTTGTTTATAATCGCTATTTTCGGTATGCCTGTTAAAGATGCTTGAGGTCTGGATTACTGCGATAGGAATCTCAAAATTCTTGTCCGAATATATCTGGCTTCCGTCAACAGCCCCCACTGCAACACCTGAAAGCACAGAATCAACCCACTCCATCGCTTCATGTCGGTTTTTCCAGTTAAAAGGGAAAGGATGAATGAGTTTTCCGGTTTCAAGAAATTTCGCGCCGCTGTATGGCGGAAGACGCTCGTTCATTGAAAGGTCGATGTTTTTTAACTTTTCAAGCTCTGACCTGTACTCCATAGTCAATTCAGAGCGTTCAACATCGTACGACATTATAGAATCAAGTTTGGCATCAAACTGTAAAGAGATGTTTTTTAAGTCAATCATAAAGGGTTACGCCACCACAACCCTGCTTTCGCCATTGGTTTTTTCGATTTTCACAACATGCCCATATTTTTCATTGAAAGTGTCATCATGGGATATTACGAAAATTTGTTTGAAACCCTTGATATTCATTATCTGCTCCGAGAGGTTCTCTCTTCGTATCTCATCCATATTCTGCGTGGGTTCATCGAGAAACACGAAATCCGAGTTGGAAAGCATCTTGAGGAGCGCAAGTCGCAGAGCAAGCGCAGCCCCCATTTTCTCACCACCGCTTAACTGCTGGAAATTTTTCTCCTCGCCGCTCTCGGTAATTATTATCCCGTAATCCTCGCTCCACCGCAACTCCTGAGAGAAGTCATCCATGATAGCGCAGTAAAGACTATTCGCCTCTTCGCTTATCTCACATATCAGCTCAAGAACGATATGCTGCGCCGAATCCCGAAGTGTTTCGCGGATAAACTTCGCATATTCCCCAAACCTCTTCTCGTTTTCAAGCTTTGTCTCAAATTCAGTTATCTTTGCAAGATAGCTCTTCATTTCAGCTATCTCTTTATCAAGCTTCAGGAACTGGCGGTCTTTTTCTTTTATTTCCACCTCAAAACCGCGAACTTTTGCCCCAAGCTCCACGCACTCTTGTTCGGCGCCTTCTAGCGCCTTTGCACTAAAACCTGAAGCCATTCCGTCATATAGCTTTTGCGAGCTCGCAAGTGTATTCTCTTCCTCAACGATTGTTTTTCCAAGCCTCTCGCATTCATTTCTATATTCCGCAGACTTTCCTGCAAGCGGCTGGTTCTGCACATATTTCTTGTAGACAGGTTCAAGCTCTGCAAGCTTTTTCCTTACCTCGCTAAAATCAGTATCAAAAGAATCGTATTTTTCAAGTGCAGATTTAAGCAGGGATGCCTCGCTTTCTTTTTCAGGGGTTTTTTCTATTTCCCCGGATATTTTTTCAACATCATGCGCGCCTTTTTTGGCAAGCAGTTCCAGAGCTTTCATTTTACTTCGCGGGTCGCCCAGAACCTTTAATTCTGAGTTCATGGTATTCATTGTCTCTTGAGCAGCCCCAAGTCTTTTCTGTGCGTCCGCAAGCTGCTCCCTGAAATATGAAGAGAAATCCACCACTGTGCTGCATCGTATACCTTTTATTACAGGACAAATGTTCTCAGTGCCGGCGATGCTCATCCTGCCTTTAATATCCTTAATCTCATTGAGTGAGACAGCATGTTCCCCTTTTGCGGTTTCAAGCTTCTGTTCAAGCTCATCCTGTTTTTCCGATAGAGGTATGAGAGCCGTTTTTTCACAGGCGTTCTTTTCTATCTCCGCTTTCAACGCCTCAAGACGCATGCGTTTTTCATTCAATCCTGCAAGTTCATTTCCAAGCTTGTTTAACTTTTCCTTTAGCGCATCACGTTCTTTTCGCATGCCCTCAAGTTTTTCCTGTTTCCTTCTCTCTTCTTCGTATCTTTCTTTATCCGCCAAAAGGCTGGAAACGATATTCTGTGCTTCTTCGGATTTCTTAAGCTCGTCTTTTGACTTTTCAAGAAGCTGCTTCAATCCTTCTATTTTTATGTGACCCTGTTTTATCTCATTTTCAAGCTTATCCATCGCATCCTTCTGCTTTTTGAGCGCATCCCGTCTGCCCTTAGCCGTATTCAGGCTCTCGCTGCACTCCTTCAGGATTTTCTTTATGCCATCAACGGTCTTTCCAAGTTCATCCCTTTCTGTCTTTTTTTGCTCATAATTCTCCGTCCTGATGCGCAGTTTCTCGATGTCATTCTCTATGCTCCGTACGCTTTCATCTATCAGGCTCATCGTGTTCCTGAGATTTTCGTAGGCATTCCTGTACTCGTCAACCTTGAGTATCTCATCGAATGTCTTTCTTCTTTTTGTGGGGGTATCCATGAATGCTGCCGTCAGCATGCCCTGCGGCACTCCAATAGTGTTTTCAAAAATATGCGGCAACTCATCTTCAGTGGATACAGGGAATATGCTGCTGATGAGCCAGGAAAGAACGTCTTTTTTGCCTGTGATATGGAGATTCTCTCCCCTGACACTGTATTCGCCACCGAGTTTTCTTGTAAGTATGTAAGTCAAATTATTTGCGAGAACTTCAACAGAAACCATACCTGATTTTTCCCCGCGGCGCAGGAAGTCTGCATCTTTGTAGGGCAGGTAGTCAAACAGGACATATCCGATTGCTTCGAGGATGGT
>JAPMTY010000060.1 GCA_026552835.1 Candidatus Methanoperedens sp. | reverse complement strand
TTCTATATAACCCTGCTCTTATTCGTTATCCTGGCTTTCATCTCTTTCTGGGGTATCACTTTCCCGGTATTTATCCAATTGACGCAGGGGCTTAAAGTGAATGTGGCCTCAGACACCAAGAACTTTTTTAATATATGGAGCTATCCTTTCACCATCATATTACTGCTTGCGCTCGGGTTTTGCCTTAGCTATAAGGAATCCGATAAAAAAAACCAGATACAAAACCTTGCTGCGGTTGCAGCCATTTCTGTAATAGCAATGTTTCTCCGAACAGGGAATTTCTATGTTCTTGACCATACAAGCCCGTTCTATGTACGTGAGCCCACCCTCTATAAACTGATAGGTTCCATCTCGCTCATTTCCATCTTCCCATCGCTTATTTATGCTGCATGGGCAATAGTAGACCGGCTTCGGGAATACCTGCTCATCAAAAGCCTCCGCCCCAGGATAAAAGGCATCGGCATAGCAGCAGTGCACTTTGGCATGGTGTTCATAATTTTTGGCGCGATTATCAGTTCCACTTTCACATCTACCATAGACAATATTAATATTCCGCTTACTTCAAAAGGAGAATTGGTCGACATCGGGAACGGCTATGGTGTAAAGTTTATTGACCTGTCAACGAGCAGCCTGACCGGGAACACCCAGTCTTCCTCCGGGACTCCAATTGCCGATATCTTGAACAACCCGTCGTCGTTTGAAGGGACAAGTGTAAAAATAAGCGGGCAAATAACAAATATAAGTTCACTGGAGGGACACGGCACACTTGTGGAACTGACCGATAATTCAGGAAGCATGCTGGCCGTGTTCCCCGGAAATATCACAGAAACAATAGGCGCCGGGCTGACCGTGACCGGTAATATCATGACCGGTTTTGCGCAGCCTGTGCTGAGTGTAGTCGATAGTGGTGGTCCAGATACATCGAACAGGTATAATGTCCAGAATGTTAAACTTGAAGTTTACCAGAACGAAAGACTGATTGGCAGCGGCGTGGCCGAATACCTTTCGGGAAATGGCGGCAGCGGGACGTTCCCAATGGTTGACAGGAGCATTACGGGTACGGATGTATATGTTATTTTCCAAGGACAGAGCGGCGGTTATATCCCCCTGACGCTTAAAATCATCCCGGCAGTTAATTTTGCATGGGCAGGCATTTTACTCTTTGCCTTCGGGATAATCCTGATAATGGGTACGAAATCCAAAACCGGATAAAGGTTATTGGATAGAGATTTTTGAACCCTTTGCGGCTCTGATAGCACACCGCAAAGGCACCAGGTTTTGGAAAATCAGGTTCTCAACTATAATAAGACCCGTCATTACATTAACTCTAACAATCCGATACAGCAACGAACTCACCCAGTCTTTTTATCGCATCGTATCTTTCTTTCCTGTCAAGCCTGGCGCTGTCCAGCGATTCCTGCAATACTTGAATGGAATTATCATATACTTCCCTGTCCACTGGATACGGAAAACCATCCTTTCCCCCATGCGTGAAACTATACTTAACAGGGTCCTGCCAGCTCGGTGCGCTACCGTACACCAGATCAGATATGAGAGCAAGCGCACGTATCTTTTTCGGCCCCATTCCGCCAAGCGATACCAGTTCCTCATAGTTTTTCGGCTGCAGCTCGTATGCTCTTTTCAGCACCTCCATTCCCCGCTCGCTGATATCGATATCCAGTACTGGATGACGGGAAGGAAGCCCGAACCCGGTTTCAAAATCAGCAAGCATCCGCTGTTTCGAGGGTTTCAGGTATTTCCTGAGATGTTCGGGATTGTCCTTAATGAGGTCAAGGCTTATCCTGCGGCAGGATTCACTTTCGCCTGCGGTCATATCCAGGACAGTCGTTTCTTTCCTGTCGCAGCAAATGCCATTTTTGGGCTCAATAAAATTCTTCACGGAATCTGAAAGCCAATGATATCGGCGTGCATAGTCCGTATTCATGCCCTGCTGCACAACAGCCCAGTCGCCCTTTTCAGTGAAGAAAAAACAGTGGTGGTATAACTGGTAACCGTCCTGGATGCAGGAATTGTCCACTTTTGCAGCCATCCTGCTTGAATACTTAAGTCTCTCTATCTTATCATCAGAAAGCGAGAAAATCTCGCCGTTTTTTTCAATCTCATCAGGCGCTTTTCGCGATACTGCCCCTTTTCCGCCTGCGACCGTTATGCCGTGCTCCCGAGGTGAAAGGGCCATCTTCAGCGCCCCGCAGGTTGTCGTGGTTGTGCCGGATGAGTGCCAGTCAAACCCGAGCACGCATGAAAACGCCTGAAACCAGTATGGGTCTGATATTCGCTTTAAGAATTCATCCTGGCCATATTCATAAATGAGCGCCTCGGTTATTCCCCCGGCCAGCTTAACCATTCTCCTAAAGAGCCATGCTGGGGCTTTTCCGCCGTGGAGCGGCAGGCTTACAGTGCCGGTACGCATGAACAGAGGTTGGCTGCCTAAATATTAAATGTAATGAAAGCATGGTGAAAGTGTATGAAAATGAACGCTGCTATCAAAGCAGAGCTAATCTCAGTCGGTGCTATTGATATTGACCCTACCCTGCTTGGAAGAATAACGATACCTACTGCAGGCCCCGGTGCTGGCGGCAAGGCTTTTTTCTTCAGGTCGGGAAAACACAGGGTAAGGCTGGTCGTCGATTCAGGCTCCCCCTTGCGCGCGATAAAGGAAAATGGGGATATAGTGATATTGAAAGGCGGGAAGGAGTTTGTCAGGGGAAGCATTGAAGAAGAACTCATCCACTGTCCCGAGCAGGCATATATTACCATGAGCGAGCGCTGCATCTATGACTGCAAATTCTGTCCAGTCCCGAAACTTAAAGGAAAGGTCAAATCGACAGAAGAACTGCTGGCGCTTGTCGAAGAAGCATATAATCTCGGTAAGATGAAAGGAATCTCGATAACTTCAGGAGTGGAAGTGTCGCCTGAAAAAGAAGTTGAAAGGGCGGTAGAACTTGTCAAGGCATTGCGGAAATATAATGTTACCATAGGCGTTTCGGTCTATCCCACAAAGGATTCATCTCGCCTTTTGAAAGAGGCGGGCGCGAGTGAGATAAAATACAATGTGGAGACAATGGACAGGGAGATTTACGATAAATATTGCAAGAAACCTCCTCTTGATTTCACACTTCTGTGCCTGAAGGATGCAGTAAAGATATTCGGGAAAAACCATGTGTTTACAAACTTTATTGTCGGGCTTGGCGAGACAGATGAAACTGTTGAGAAATATTATGATGAACTTGCCAGGATGGGCATTATCCCGATAATAAGAGCAGTCGGCGTGCATCCCCTGCGCTTTGGCGAACTGGAAGCCGAGCGCCCGACTGCGCAAAGGCTCCTGAAACTTGCTAAAATGTCACGGAGGATACTTGATAAATACGGGCTTGATGCAAGCGTGGCAAAGACCATGTGCCTGCCTTGTACAGGATGCGATTTGAATCCGCATATCGACCTATAAACTTACGAGAGCTAATTCACCGCAAAGACGCAAAGGGCGCAAAGTATAAAATTCATATTATGATTAGCGAAATCAAAATTTCACATCAAAATATAGCGCTTATAAAGACGGAACTCGAAGCCAATAAGCCATACGAAGCCTGCGGCGTACTGGTGGGAGCCATCAAAGGCAGTACTGCGCTCGTGGAAAAAGCCCTGCCTGTTACGAACGTGAAGCGCACGAGGGCAAGTTTTGAGCTTGACCCGAAAGAGCATTACAATGCATGGAATGAAGCCGGGAAGAACGGCATGGAGATTGTTGGTGTATATCATACTCATCCTGTTTCGTCTGCTGTGCCTTCGCTCTGGGACAGGGAGACTATGCAGAACGATACTTCGGTATGGCTTATCGCAGGCGCTGACGGTATGAGAGCGTATGTGTGGGAGGATGGGGTGAAGGCTGTGAAGGTGGCGGAATATTAGCGAGATCGCAAATTATCGATATAAGGCATAATCAAAAAAACCGTTTTTCAAACTCTTTTGCTGTGTAACTTGAAAACTTACCTTCTTTTACCCTGCGCTCTGCTTCTTCGACCTTCTTGATAAATTCCTTACGAATTTTTTGCTCTGGAGGATAAAACTCATCTCTGATTATAGAACCGGAAATTGCCAGAACTATTTTTTTATTACTCATACCCCATCGCCCTCTCCAGCCCCTCCATCGCAATCTTATTCAGCCGCTGCGCCCTCGCCCCGGTCTTACCCTCTGAAAATACCCTTACCTTTGGCTCAGTTCCGCTTGCCCTCACGAGGAACCAACCGTCAGTGTAGTCCACTCGCACGCCGTCCATATCGGATAACCGTTCATAATCCCTGGGAATCTCCTGCTTCAGCCTGTTCAGAATTGCCTCCGTGTCTGTACCTGCAGGAAGCGTCTTTGCATCCTTTATCTGGTAATATTTCGGATACTTTGCCACAAGCTCCGAAAGTGTCATTTCTTGCTTTGCAAGTATCCCTGCCATCACGCCGGCAAGCATCGGCCCCTCGCGGCTCCATTCAAGCAGCACCGAGCCGTGTTCCTCAAGTCCAACCTGCGCCCCGCACAAGAGTTTTGCCTGGGCAAGATACGGCTCGCCCACGGGGGTGTAAATAACCTCGGCGCCAAGGGTTCCTGCAACGTGTTCTATGATGTTTGAGAAAGCAATCGTCACAGCAATTATCTTTTTCTTGTCTTTACATTGCCGCAGCACATAGTCTGCAATTATCGATGCAGAAAAATCACCCTGGATGAATTTCCCGTTCTCATCCACAAATGCAGTCCTATCCCCGTCGCCATCATGCGCGACACCCATATCAGCATTTTCAGAGATTACAAGTTTTTTTAGCTTTTCAAGGTTCGCGTCAGTGGGTTCGGGATTTCTCTCCCTGAACATGCCGTCGTATTTGCAGTTGAACCTCACCACTTCATTTCCCAGGCTTTCAAGGGTTTCAGGCGTCACGGTTGATGCTGAGCCTCCGCCGCCGTCAACCACGATTTTCAATGGCTTTGTCGGAAAGAGTTTC
Organism: Candidatus Methanoperedens sp.; assembly: GCA_026552835.1. The sequence continues at coordinate 8,062 of JAPMTY010000060.1, read as the reverse complement.
TTAACATACTGCACTATGTGGGAGCGGTACCTCCCGCCTGCGCCGCTATCGGTAAATCTTTTTCCTTTTTTTGCAAATCTGCGTTCATCATTGCCGAAACCCTGCGGGTTCTCGACTCCGCGCACACGCATGGCTGCGCCATGCGTGGACACGCCCTCCAGAGGCGTGACTCTGGGCGCTTTTATCTGCGGTTCAATTTTTATTAAATCTCCAAAATATATTTTCTCAAGCGCAAGGTCTTCCTCAGGAGAAAAACCCATTCCGCGTTTGTTCAGACATTTTATGCCGTTATATTCAGGCGGATTGTGTGAAGCTGTAATCATAACGCCGGCATCGGCCTGCCTGCCCACTTCAAGCGAAAGCGTGTTCGGGGTTATTATCCCGAGTGTAAGTGCATTGCATCCGTTTTCTATTATTCCCTCTACAAGAGCTTCTTCAAGCATGGGCGAGGAAATTCTCGGGTCTTTTCCTATCGCAATTGTTTTTCCCTCTCCCAGATATACCGCTAACGCGCCGCCTGCCCGTTTAGCCTTGTCAGCGCCAATCCCCTCGTTTACAACTCCCCTGAAACCGAAAGTCCCGAAAAGTTTTTTTTGTTTTCGGATGTTTTTGTAATCGTCAAATCTCGCAGTGAATTCTTCGCATACCATAACTCTCGGATAGGTTTTTGATGTATTAAAGGATAACTAAAATTTAATCATTTATGGTCAATATAACAATTTACTCCAAAAAAAACTGCCACCTGTGCGACATCGCCAAGGAAGCCCTTATAAATATCCGGAAAGAATTCCCATTCTCGTTAATAGAAGTGGATATTGAAAAGGACAGAGAGATATTTGAAAAATATAAGTATCTGATACCGGTAATCGAAATAGACGGAGAAAAAACCTTCACTTACAAAGTAAATGAAGATGAATTAAAAACGATTCTCAAACTCAAATCTCAACCTCAATGAACATTGGCACGATACTTATTATCCCGCCTACGCCAAAAAGAGCAAGGGCAGCATAATAATTGCCCTTTGATGCATAATCTATACTGAACGCCAGCAGTATCAGTCCCAGTATTTTAGATACTGCATCTATGCGTTCATATCTGGACTTTGAAAGTTTCATTCTCCGTGAACTATGCCGTAGTATGTGAAATACAGTACGCCAATCAGGGCTATAATCCCGAGTGCAACCGCAAGTTTTCTTTTCCTTATATCAGATGAGGGATTCCTGTCAATAAATGGCACCAGTATCAGAAGACCATACCAGAAAATCATGGGTATAGTAACTCCAATGGCCTTGGCAGCTATCGGTCCGATATCCCATGTCCAGAATTTCAGGAATCCGAATACGTAAAGGAAATACCATTCAGGGTATATCGGGGTTGGGGTATCAAAGGGGTCAGCCGGTTTGAGCAGGCTTGCCGGGTAATACGATGCCAGTAAAAAGAGGCTTCCGCCAATAAGGCACATCACCACAATTTCACGAAGCAGGAAATGCGGGAAAAACGGAAGCCCGCGCACACGTATGGGTTCCGATTTCGGTTCTTCCACTTCATGTTTTTCAACTTCAATCAAAGTCATATTAGAGCCTCCCTGAAATTCCCTGTATACGGACCATCAGGAAATGCATGCCCAACAGGACTGCCATTGCCATGGGAAGAATCAATACATGTATGGCAAAAAACCTTGTTATTGTCTCGGCGCCGATATCATTTCCTCCCATAAGGAGAAGCGAAATATACCCGCCTATTAGCGGCATTGAGCCGGCTATACCGGTCCCGATCTTGGTCGCCCAGAATGAAAGCTGGTCCCACGGCAGAAGATAGCCTGAAAAACCAAAGGTGGTAACCGTCAGGAGCAGGATTATGCCAACAACCCAGTTCAATTCGCGGGGCTTCTTATAAGCGCCCATGAAATAAATTCGTATCATATGAAGCATTACAGCTGCTATCATTGTATTTGCAGCCCAGTGATGCACGCTTCTCACAAGCGATCCCATCGGGACCGTTGTCATTATGGTCTGGACGCTCTTATATGCCTCTCCCGGAGTGGGCTTGTAGTACATTGCCAGGAAAATTCCCGTAATTACAAGAATTATGAAACACAGGAATGCTGTCCCGCCAAGGCAATAAAGTGGATTGGAAATAACATCTTCAGGCGCAGGATGTTTGACTATGGGGGGTAACAGATCTCTTAATTTGAACCTGTCATCGAGCCATTTGTAGATTTTATCGAGTAATTCCATTCAGGCCGCCCCCGCATAGAACGATATGGATTTGACATAATTCGGGTCTTTCCAGGTGAGAGCATAAACCGCACCATCTTTTACTGTAATGTCTATCATTGGTAAAGGAGATGGGGGCGGTCCAGACAATACAGTACCTGTATTGGGATCATATTTCCCTATGTGGCAGGGGCAGTATATCACTGTCTCATCTGCTTTCCAGGAGGCGATGCAGCCAAGGTGAGTGCATACACGTCCGAATGCCCTGAAGCCCGCGGGCATGTGGAGGAGGACGGCAGCCTTGCCATTGAAAACAAAATTTTGTGCAGTTCCTGTAGGGACTTCATCAACCGAAGCTATTCTTACTTCTACGGATTCACCTTTTGCTTCGATTTGCGGCCAGAGGTATTTCAATACCGCAGCCACCGCACCTGAAGCGAAAAATAATGCAACAAGACCCATTAATATTTCAGTGAGTTTCCTTCTAGTTAATGTAATAGTGATTTTATCGTCCATGTTTTCACTCCAGAGTTGTAACGTATTCATCCTGCAGCAATCCCTTTACGTAAAGATACAAAATGGCTGCAAGGATGAAAAGGAGGTACGCCATCATCTTTCCAACGTCAGCTATGAATGATTCCGTCGATGCCGCCGAAGCTTCACTGGATATTAATTTCAATATCATATTTCCTGTAATCCCCGCAGCAGCGAGTGTCAGTAAAATTATTAAAATAAAAGCTATTTGCGACCAGATACCTGTTTTTTCCGGTCCATATTCAATATTTTCTATATGCATTATCTCACAACCGTATAATGTAAACAACTATCAATATAAGCAAAATAGTTGCAAATGCGCGCAAGCCCACATCCCATGTATTCATGTGGATTCCTATCTCGATTTCTTTCGTAACTTCGGGGGTAGGTGTAGCTTTGGGAGAAGGTACATATCCTTCTAATGAATGGTTATGTGTTCCGTAATAAATACCAACTTCATTGAGCTGCGGAGGGCCGTCCCTTGAATGACAATACGGGCAATTCCGGCTTTCTTTTACCGCATACTCAGGTCTCGCGGATGTTAAGGCTGGCAAATAAGAAAGAACCACTATCGCAAGCAAAAAAAGGATTTGCAATTGTTTGTTATTCATTTATTACACCTCATTCACTTTCTGCGCAGGAGCAGGTATATTGCAATAATTCCTGTAACGAAAGCAATCGTGCCAAATCCCGGAGTCGGTTTGGGCGCAGGCGGTGCCCCGGATTCCTGCTGGGCTTTCTGCGCAGCCGCTATTCCGCTATCGATTACATTTCCGAATGATGGAAGGTCAAATGCATGCCAGAGGACCGGAAGGCCGTCTCTGGTTGAAATCGCGCTGTTAAGGTCGTTCTGTGCAGCAGATACGTCTGTCCCTTTCTGTTTTGCCTGCTGTATGTCATTATAGGCCACTTTTATCTCATTCGTCAATCTATCTGCATTCGCAAGTGCAGTGATTGCCCTGTCCGGAGCATCCGATGGGGCGATTCTCATGTCGATATTATGGCACTGGCTGCAAAGACTGTGGAATTCGCTAATATTCAGAACCTTGAACTCATGCGACCTGTGACAGGTATCACACGTGGGAGCCTGCTCGAGTGCTTTCAATTTCTGATAATGCGCAGAATTCTTGAACTGGGATAATTCATCAGTATGGCATTTACCACATGTTTCAGGAACGTTCCTGTAAAAAACAGTGCTATTGGGGTCAGAAGACCTTAAAATCCCGATATGCGCCGTTTCTTTTACACCAGAGTCCGGATTGCCTCCATGGCAATTATTACATGTGACATTGAAAAGCGCATGTTTGGATTTTGTCCACTGTAAATAATTACTCTGGGCAAAATTATTGAGGGTCGTGGTATGGCATTGAAGAGAACATGGTATGTCCCGTGCCAGATGTTGTAATCTGATTTCATTGAATTGTTGTTCTGTCTCATTAAATGCAGAAAGTTTTTCATGACAGTTTAAACATGAATTATCTGCTAAAGCCAGTGGTACGAATATAATGGCTAATAAAAGTGGAATAACGAATAAATATGGTTTTTTAAAGTTCATTTTTGCCTCCTTTATATCAATTTTACCTTGATTCACCTGGACCGTTTCAGGAAATATGCAACAAACAGGCCAATTATAAAAAGGGCTGCCCCGAATCCGGGTGCTTTCGTAGCTGCTGGCGTACCTTGAGCATTTAACGTTGCATTTGTAGCTTTTTGTGCTTCTGCAATACCTTTTTGGACTTCAGTATCAAAAAAGGTCAAATTAAACCTGTGCCACACCGAGGGAGTTTCTTTGAGGATTGTCAATGCCGAATCCAGATTTACTTCTGCCTGGGTCACATCCAAATTTTTTGCTTTTGCAGTATTCACTGCGCTTGTGGCTTTTGAAATTTCAACCCGCAATTCACCGACTGAAGTTAATGCGTTTTCTGCTTTTGCAGGTACGGTCGGGTCGATGCCTGTTATATTATTATGGCAATTACTGCAGAAATCTTCAATTTCAGAAGCTGTCAGGACATGCACGCTGTGTGCCTGATGGCATGTGATGCATGCCGGGGCAGGCCCTTCTTCACTGGATTCTAATCTCATGAAATGTTTTGAACTCTTGAATTCCCCGAGTTCGGCCTGATGGCATTTTCCGCAGGTTTCCGGCGTATTGGTACGTGCGATGCTGATATTTGATAAACCCACATGTGCTTCCTGCTTTGAAACTCCGGACGCGTTGCCGCCGTGGCATTTTTCGCATGTTACGCCAAAAAGGGCATGCGTGGATATAGACCACAAAGCATAGGTGCTGGCCGTAGTTTTATTAAGTTTATCTTCATGACAAACTATTGAACACGAAATGCCGTTTTCAAGATGCTGGATACGTATATCGATAAATTGTCTCTGTTCTTCTGTACTAAAAAGCAATCTGCGATGGCAATCTGCACAAGAGTTGTTTGGCAAATTTGGCGATGCTGCTATCACAGGTTGAACAAACAACTGCAATATGGATAACGTTACCAGCAAAAAAAATATTCCTGTAATCCTCGATACGTTTTTTAATCGCATATGAAGTACTCCTATCATCAAACCTATTAATAATGATTTATTCCCCCCATATCAGCAAAATACTTAAACTTATCCTTTCAGAATGCCAAAAAATATAAAAAAGTAATCATCCTTTAACCTCACGCCGCCTTTCACTCCTGTATTCATCCACAAGCGACCTGAGCCATTCCTCTTTGGCAGCTGCCTTTCTCTGGTCTGCCTTCCTGTTCCACTCTTCAATCGCATTCTTAATGTCATCGGGGTTGATCACAGCAAGCTCTCCTGCCGGGTCAAACTGGATATTCACATCCTTTGCCATTAAAACAGGTATGCCAAGATTGAAAAGTTCCTCTTCTGCCGCATGGGACATATCGTTGCAGATAATAATTGCCCGCACGCCCATGTCATATAGCATTTTGGCAGTAATGCTCCCGCCGCCGCTTGCATCCTTGAGGAGTATTATATCGTCTTTTTTAATTCCCACCTCTTCCTGCGTCTTAAGGATGCTGTCTTTTGTAAACGCTGATATTATCTTTACTGGGAGCGCCCTCCCGCTTATTTCAAGCCTGCGGATATGTTTCAGCCTGTGTATCCTTTCGTTTAAATATGAAATCTTCTTATTGTTTTCCGACAGCCGCTTCCGCAGGTGCGCAATCTCTTTATCACGAACCCGTATTATTTTTTCTTTTTTAAACTGTTTATAGGCTAGAGACTTCTGTTTTTCGATGAATTCCCCAAGTTTTCTAAGTTCTTCATCTTTGGTATCAAGTTCAATTTTCAACTCGTCCTGGTACTGTTTCATTTCCCCGATACTTTCCTCATATTTTCTGATTAGCTCCCTGGAATGATGGGATTCTTCATCCTTTACGAGGGGAACCTGAGCGGCATCCGGCGCTTTTGTTTCTTTTTTGGTAATTTCCAGTATTGCAGCATCAACGGCTTTACCCCTCACAACCTGTGCAATAACTTCAACAGCATCCATTCCATGAGGTATTTTTTTCTTTATCTGCTCGAACTTATTCTTATTCTTGCGATACACAGAGACGGCAGCGGCTATGGCATCGCGCTCATGGTTATTTGAATACCCATAGGGTGTTGCCAACTCAATTTTATCCCCGGCTGTCAGGACAACATCAGGCGAGCCCGATACTGCGTTGAATGCGCGCCGGATTTTTTCAACTGCATTCGGGGTCGGGAATACATCACTTGCGATAATAAGCGGTCTTCCCTGTTCGGCAATCATTTCGATAACATCCGGGATTGAAATTGTCCTTGAACTGTGAAGCATCCTGAGTTCGCCTTCAAGCGTCACTACAGCTATGGCAGTTGTTGTGCCGGGGTCGATGCCCACGATAATATAATCCCTTTTCCGTGTTTTGAGCGGCTTAAAAAAAAGAGCATCCCGTTCTATGCTCTTTACATTCACCTGGACATCCCCGTATTTTCCTGACCCGACATGAACCTGGCTTCTGGGAGCGTCCACGAAGAACTCGGATTTTGAGTATCCGCCGAATCTTTCGGTTACATCTTGGGTGAATGTGAATCCTCTCGTCTTTGATTGCTCATTCAGGTAATCCTCAATTTCCCTTGCCTTTTGTCTCACATAGCCGTGCATCTTGCGCCTGTACCTGTTCTGGCTCCATCCTCCCCTGCCAGGTGAGCGCGCCCTGCTGACTTTGATTATTGTTTTATCCTCAAAAGCGGAGACTTCATATCCTATACCCATCTGCGCGAGTCTTGCGCAGGCAAGGGCTTCCGCATTGGGGTCGAGTCTGTCAAAAGAGATGCCCTCTTGTTTTGCAAGTTTTACAAGGGGCAGAAGGTTTTCACCGCCTGTTACCTGGATGAGTTTCGTGTTCGCAGGCAGTTTCGAAAGAATTGATGCAAGCTCATGCTTACCAGATGCAAGCTCGAAAATATTATCAACAGCGATTAAAGCCGGTTTCTCCTGCCATGCCATCCTGAGCAATTTCTGCCTGCTTACCATACGGTGATGTTCGGCTTCGTTCCCTTTCAGGATAACAACAGCGAACCTTGGCTCTTCTTTAGCCCGGACTGAACCTTTTGCGATATCTACCCCAAAAATAATATTTTCCTGCATAATCAGGCCACTATGGTGTTAATCACTTCCTTGATATCCCTTTTAATCCTGTATTTCCTGTTAAAAAAGGAGAGGACGTTGCCGATGTCCCTTTCGAGTAACTCACTTGCATTAGCGTGAGATGGTGTAATGTATTGCGGCCAGTCGATAATCTCGCATCCTTCGGGATTGGCGAATATATTGAATTCACTCAGGTCCCCATGGATTATACCGAGTTTGTATGCCTTTCTCACCTGTTCCAGTATCTCATCAAGGTACCAGTCCGGCTCGTTTATAGTTGTATGGGCAAGCTCCTCTCCTCTTGCGATGGACATCACGATTGCGTGCCTGTTATAATCAACAGGTTCGGGGACGCTCACCTCAGGATAAAGGGTTTTTAAGGCATCATACTCTCTTTTTGCCGAAAGTCGCGAGGCATACAGCCAGGAAAGATGTTTTCGTTCCCCGATGTGTTCTCTTTTTATCCTGGCATTTTTGAAACTCATCTTTCCTTCCCTGTGGAATTTTATGGCCACATGCCTGTCGATGATACCGCCTGTAGCCTCATATACAACTGATTCCTTCCCAACCCCGATTTCATCCCCTAATGCATTTACTGAACCCCTTTTCACAAACGCATTCAGCGCCAGCAGGTCATAAGCCTCAAAATATATCCTGTACCCTTCATACTCCTGGATATTCC
>JAPMTY010000058.1 GCA_026552835.1 Candidatus Methanoperedens sp. | reverse complement strand
TTTTTGGGGCCCGGGTCGGGATTCGAACCCGAGTCGTAGGATCCACAGTCCCATAGGATAACCAGCTACCCCACCCAGGCACCTTGATTGATGATGGGGGTATCCCCGTAGATGTATCTAAAATGGATAAAGGTTTTGTTCAGGATTGTCTGCTTTCCATGGACCTTGCTTACGTGCCAATCGATTAGGAACTACAGTTTCCTGATTCTTAATCCTTACATATTTTAGCGTAAGATTCTTAAGTAAAAGAGACAACAGAAGGCAAAAATATCAGGAACGACATATCGTGGATGAAAAATTATTCGATATAAAAATAGGCTACGCATCGCCCAAAAACCCAATCGCGATTGCCTCCATGGCAGGAATAACCGATAGCTCGTTCGCCTCAAAGTTCGGGAGCGCCGGACTGGTTGTCCTTGGCGGCTATAATCTTGATGGGCCTACAAACGAAGCGGCGAGAAAGGAGATAGACCGCGGCAGAAGTGAATTTGTATCGGATAATCCGATGGAATTTCTCGAAAAAGAGCTTGAAGCCGCAAAAGGGATTACCACAATAGCGGTCAATGTGCGGGCTGCATCGCTTTCACCTTATATCGAAGCCGCAAATCTGGCTAAAAAATCAGGTGCGATTCTTGAGATAAACGCCCATTGCAGGCAGCCTGAAATGACAGCGCTCGGGGCGGGGGAGGCACTATTGAAAGATATCCCGCGCCTTTGCGAATATATCGGGGAGATAAAAAAAACAGGCGTTGTGCTTTCAGTGAAAACGCGGGCAAATGTGGTGAATGATGTTGAGCTTGCAAAGGCTATTGAGAATGCTGGAGCTGATATCATCCATATAGATGCCATGCATCCGGATGGAATGGATATCGGGGTTATCAGACGTGTGCGGAATTCCACTGAATTGTTTATTATCGGAAATAACTCGGTCGTTGATTTTGAGAGTGCAAAAGAAATGTTCTCGCATGGGGCTGATATGGTTTCACTGGCCCGCGCTGTGCGTGCAAATCCCGGAATTATCAACCAGCTTGTGTTTGACGTATCTTCATTCCAGTCCATGACAGGCTGGTACAATGCGCCAAAACACATATGCGGAGGCGGGGACCTCCGGGCGCTTGCATTTTGCTGCATGCCGGTCAAGCCTTGCGCCTTACACGGCGCGCTGAAACAGGCAGGGCTTAGCGCCGAGGAATTCATGAAGATTAAAACTGACTTTGCCAGGGAAACGCCGATTGAATATGGCGAAGGGACGTGTTTCGGAAGCATGACATGGTGCTGCAAGATAACCAAGCCCTGTTTCCTCCGTGACAGCGCGCTTGAAGTTTCGGGGCTTTCAGATGTGGAATATATGCGGACTAAGAAGAGGTTATCAGAACATATTCTGAAGCACAGGAAGATGGCTAAAATAAATTAAAAATAAAAAGAAAAAAAATAAATGTTTAAAGTGCTAAAACTTTTTGTTTAAGGTTCTTTGCAATCTCAGGGCCAAGAGGCAGGCAAACTTTCTCGAACTTTTCAGCAAATTCCTTAAGCTGGGACTTATCCATTGAGTCAATGTTCAAATTTGCCATTTTGCATGCTGCCATTACTTTTGCCTTGGCCATAAAATCACCAATGCTTGGAGATAGCAAGTCAATTACTTTCTGGGATATTTCGCTTGGCATCAGACATCACTCCTGAGTCAGCTTAAAGAGCTGGAATACAGCAATCCCCAGTAAGATAATTGCAACACCCTCCACGGTTTCGGCTATTATCATCCCATTAGGCAACTCACCAATGATTGCCTCCAGAAAATGCTGCAAGCCAAAAATCAATGCAGATGACGCAGCGTAGATTGTTGTTTTATGAAGGAGACCTGAATTTCCCATCTTTTTAGATAGTCCCAGTGCGTACCACATTATGAGCAGGTCAAGAACAAAAGATGACCAGAATAAAATGCTTACAACTTCCTCTGAGGTTACTTCAGTCATGATTTCACCCCGAGCATTTTTGTGGTAATATCAATTATCACCATGGTAAATGCCAGCAAAAGTGTCATTAATAAGGCGCTGGTGGCATAAAGCAGGTCGCCTAATTCTAAAACCTCTATTGCAGCGCGGATGACAAATATTACACCGGTCAGGAAGAAAAACGCTGCAGACCAGTATAGCGTCCCTCCCTGCAATCGTTTTGCGCTTATACCGGCAAGTATGAAAATAGCTATCCCTATAACCAAATCTATACCTGCTATAACAAAACCGATCTCAATTCCCATTTTTCCACCTTGTATTTTTCAAACATTTTTCTTTTTCCATGCATATCACCTTTTAGCATGTGCATTTCGTTTTTTAGAATATACAATGCTTATTTAATTTTTGACTTCCGCAAGGCTTGCGGATTTGTCAGCAGAAGTACCTTTCCACACGTTCATAAACCGGGTTGTGAAAAAATTCACACAATAATAACCAAAAAAAGTTTATCGGGGCTTTTGCGAAGTATTTTATACCCATTAAGACATGATGAGCGGAAAAAAGAAAAGGAATTATTATGAGTATAGCAAAAGGCGATTTTATAAGAGTTTCATATACGGGTAAAACCGCAGATGACGGGCATGTTTTTGATACAACTGATGAAGATGTGGCAAAAGCCAACAAAATCTACAACGAGAAAGGAAAATACGGCGGAGATGTTATCATTGTAGGGTCAGGGCATACTGTTGCCGGACTTGATGAGGATTTAATAGGGAAGGACGTCGGTTATACCGGCAGCGTTACAATCCCGCCGGAAAAAGCCTTCGGCCCAAGGAATCCCGAACTTATTGAAAGTGTACCTATCACGAAGTTCAAAGAAAGACCACAACTGGGAATGCCAGTTGAGATTGATGGCCGTCCGGGATTTGTTATCAGGGTGATTGGCAGGATGACGCAGGTTGACTTTAACCGGTTCCTTGCAGGACAAACTGTCATTTATGACTATGAGATAAAAGAGAAGATAGAGGATAACGAAGGCAAGGCAAAGGGACTTATCGCCCTGTATATAGGAAAAGAGATATCAGTAAAATTAAATGACAGCGAGCTAACAGTTGAATTAGAGCCTGAACTGACGTATAACCAGAGATGGCTCATGACAAAAAGACAGATCGCGCGCGAGCTGGTCGATAATACGGACATCAGGGAAATACTCTATATTGAGAGATATAATAAAGAGATACTGGAACCAAAAACAGCAGGCAAATAGTTGAACCGTTAAATCAAAGGCCTGACCACTTCCCACAGGATAAGCACTACTACAACCACTTCGAGTATCAGCATTATCTGTTCTGTGGAAAGCTCCCTGGCTGTGGTATAGAGTTCCTGCAAGGAATTAATCTTGTGTTCAACTACTTTCTCAAAGTCCATTACTTTAAGAGTATTGAGCATCTTCAGATACGCAGACTGGTAGTACCAATCCTGTGTTATCTTATGCGGGTTCATTAAATCCTCAATATCGTCAAGGATGACAAGCCCGATCTCACTCACATTAAGGAGAGCCTTTTCAAGCTTTCTCGGCGCCAGTGTAAGGAAATAAAACTTCGATAGGTGCATATTCTTTATTGCGCCAAAAGCATTTGTGATTTCCGAATCGATCTTTCGGTCATATATCTGGAAAAGAAGCAAAAGCGAGATTGCAAGCTCAAGCAATTCCCGAAGGTCTTTTAAGTAATCATCGCAGCCCAGGATAAATACACCTTCAGGCGATGCAAGAAACAGGTCCTCGTCATAATAAGACAGGTCGTTGGCGAGTTTTTCTGTAATCTCTTTACTGTGTAAAGGCCGTATAGATGTTTCGCCGGACAGGAAACGTGTGATAATCTCGCCGTACTGCTCTTTCAGACCTTTATGGTCAAGCTTTGGAGTGAATTCTTTGATTTTTAAGAGGGCGTATCTCTTTGTGATTGGATAATACGATACTTTCTTTCCCGGATTGAGCTTTTCACGAATCTCACTGATCTTTTTATTGGAATATGACTGGAAATCAAGCCCGTCAACAATAATTGTATTGGAATGAAGGGATACCAGTATATCATTGAATAAAATCTTGTCCCGGATTTCGATTTCAGTCCTCAGTATTGATACGCCTGCAACAAAAACATCCGTATAAATATTTGCGGTGCAAGTTATTTTTTCACTGCCCGAAACGATTACAGCCACTCCCTCAGATTGTTCCATTTCTATGGGTTTGTTCCATCGTTCGGCTATTATTTCAGAACCAATGAATTTTTTTAACTGGCTTTTATCAACCTCACCGCCGTGCCCGAATACTACAAGTATTGTGAGTTTGCCATTGAAAAGAGTCAGGTCCTCGGAAGTATCCATATATTTATTGATTTATGTTTGAAAAGTATATAAAGTTATAATGCCAGAATTATTGACTTTCCCGTCATCTCTGTTGGCTTTTCAATCCCGAGGATATCAAGAAGAGTTGGGGCAATATCGGCCAGTATCCCATCCTTGAGCGCAACGCCCGTCTCGCAAAGAATAAACGGCACCGGGTCGCAGGTGTGGGCTGTATGGATGCCGCCTTTTTCATCAACCATCTGCTCCGCATTTCCATGGTCTGCCGTTATTATCAATAATCCGCCTGCATCTTTTAGGGCTGTGAATACCCTGCCTATGCATCCATCGATATCCTCAACAGCTTTCACGGCAGCGTCAAATACACCGGTATGCCCGACCATGTCAAGATTGGCATAGTTCAATATAATTACGTCATATTTGCCCGAAGACACAGCTTTTACGACTTCATCGGTGACAGGAAAAGCGCTCATCTCGGGCTGCAAATCATACGTCGCCACTTTCGGGGAAGGTATTAATATCCTTTCCTCGTCTTTGACTGGCGTTTCCCGCCCACCGTTAAAAAAGAAGGTAACGTGTGCGTATTTCTCGGTCTCCGCAATCCTGAGTTGTTTTAAATTATTGTTTGATAAGACGTCTGCAAGTATATTTTTAAGTGATTCGGACGGATAAGCAACAGGAACTTTGAACGTCTCGTCGTACTGGGTCAGGCACACGAAATGAGTATGCGGATACACAGCTCGTTTAAATTCCCTGAAATCGTTGTCCGTGAAAGCACGGGTTATCTCCCGGGCTCTGTCAGAGCGGAAATTAAAGAAAATAACTGAATCTTTATTTGATATTAATGAAACCGGTTTTTTGTTTTTCAAGATAACCGTCGGCGCGACAAACTCATCGGTCTCACCCCTGGCATAAGCGTTTTCCACAGCAAGAAAAGCGCTGTCCACTGTGATGCCATGGCCGGATGTCATTGCTTCGTAAGCCTTTTCTACCCTGTCCCAGCGTTTGTCCCTGTCCATGGCATAATATCTCCCCGAAATTGATGCAAATTCACCGACCAGTTCTTTCATCTTTTTTTCAGCATTGGAAATATAAGAAAGGGCGCTTTTGGGCGGCACGTCCCTCCCGTCAAGGAAAGCGTGGACATACACTTTTTTTATCCCCTGCCTTTTTGCCAATTCAAGTAATGCATACAGGTGAGTGTTATGGCTGTGGACACCGCCGTCTGAAAGCAAGCCCATAAGATGCAGGGACGATTCGTTTTTTTTGACGTTTTCCAGCGCATCCAGAAGCGTTTTGTTCCCGAAGAAGTCACCTTCGTGAATCGATTTCGATATCCTTGTTAAATCCTGATAAACAACCCTTCCTGCGCCTATATTGAGGTGCCCGACCTCGGAGTTTCCCATCTGGCCTTCGGGGAGTCCTACGGCTTCGCCGGATGCATCAAGAGCCGTATGCGGATAAGTTGAAAAAAGTCGGTCTAAGTTCGGGGTTTTTGCGGATGCTATGGCATTTCCCTCTATATTCTCACTAATACCGTAGCCGTCGAGTATCATTAGTAATAGAGGTCGCTTTTTAATCATCTGGCTTGAATACTTTTCGTAAATGTATTTAGTTATCGGTTTAGGTAAACTTTTTACTGAAATATTATTCATTTCACGGATATTGTTCCTTAATCGTTATCTTTTTCTAAAGGACGACTCTTTTAAGGAGTGATGATTCACATCCTCGAAGGTACGATATTCATAGATAATACTGAAAATTTCCTTGTTAAAATCAAAAAAACGAGCAAAGATAAAAACATAGTAATACAGGCGTTCGATGCTGATAAGCTGGCAGGCGAGGAACATATAAGGTTCGCAATTGAGAAAGCGATGAACTCATTCAAAGCAGGCAGGAATATCGCAAACGATCTCGCCAAGGAAATTATGCTTTATGCAGCAGGCACACGCCAGATAAGCAGGGCGATAAAGCTTGGCGTGCACAACGGGGAAAATAATATTGTTCTTGTGGCAATCGGGGAAAATATCGATTTATCCGGGTTCGATGATGTAACTCCAAAGCCCGTGCTTCAGTATGACAGCTCCAAAAACGATGCATTACTGGAAATTTTCAATATCACAAAAGAAGAACTCAAAGCCAGGGGAGAGGATAAAATCCCCGAGCTTGTCATCGAAAGAGTTGCGCTTGTAGATGTGATGAAATAGCTTGCATTTCAGCGCCTGTTGAAAAGGACGCGAAGCAGCTTTCCGAAAACAGAAAATGGACCGGATGACTTCTTTTTCGTTATTATGCCGGGCTCATTTCCAGCATCATAGGTTTCATAACGAACAATACTGGAAAGCGGGAGCCTCGGAGGAACAGATGCTTTACCGACTTCATATCCGAGGGCGATAAGAGCGATAATTTCAAGATTCCCAGGAATACGCATCATTTTTTTCAGCGTTTCCTCTTCGAATGCACCTATCCAGCATGAACCGATGCCAAGCGATGTCGCCACCAGTGTCATGTTCGTGCCTGCTATCGCTGCATCAAGAGTATAGGTTTGGCTTCCCGCCTCCGGGTCGGCGCATATGACCACAGCGGCGCTTGCTTCTCCAACATGCCTCGATTTGAATACTTTATAATAACAGCATTCTGCTATAGATTTGAGTTTTTCTTTTTCAGTTACAACGATAAAGCGCCATGGCTGTGCGTTCGCTCCCGATGGAGCCCATCGGCCGGCTTCAAGGATTTGCTCCATAGCCTCCTTCGGTATAGCGGCGCCATCAAAACGCCTGACACTGCGCCGCTTTTTGATTATATCGAGGAGAATGTCGCTTTCTTTCAAATTCTCTTGCCCTTCCCTAACCTTATTAAAGCTCTAAAATAACCGGATTCATCATATGAAAATTGCCAATCGAAGATAAATATCTATCTTCGGTATAATTTCACAGCATTAAATTCACTCAACCAACAAGCGCCGCACTGCAAGCAGTCCCAACAATCCCAGTATTAACTCAAATCCAGGAAGAGCTTGAGTTTTCGTCGGTGTTGCGACATCCGGCAATGGAATTGTCTCTCCTATCCTGCGTAAGAAATCATTCAGGGATGTTTTCTCGCCCTTTAAATCACGAATCTCCCCGTTCTCGACGATATACTTTCCTTGAATCCAACCCACGACGCTGAATTCACTTCCTGCTCTTTTCAAGAAAACCAGCACCGTCTCATTCTTCGTGAATACCGGAACATCTTCCACCCACACTCCTGATTCGCCCACAGTTCCGCCTTCGGTGACTATAGTCAGTGTTTCAGCCCCTTCGCCGCCTTTAATATACTTTTCAACAGAGAGGGTTGAATGCGTATTAATCATTGTCCTCCATAGGTTCCAACTGCTTTCTACTTCTTTGATGTCTCCTATAGCGATTACATCAGACTCTCGGGTCAGATTTTCCACGCTTATTTCTGTCATCGAAGCAGAGACTACAGGTGCAGCAGCAAGTAATGTTATAATTAGAATCGCTATCTTAGCGGCCATCGATATTCTGAAACCATTACCCATTTTTCCTCTTTCTGCGATAATCCATAATGATAAGCAAAGCAATCACAAACAGGCATCCCATGAGGAAAAGCAGCCCTGGATGTGCGGATATAGTGTTCGCTAAGTTTGTGAAAATACCAGGCGCCGCCTGGCTTGCCACACCGGTGTCCGCTATCGAAGATACAGGCATTGCAGTAGCATTAGCATATACGCCTGCTGATGTCGGCTCAGGAACCGTTGGTATTGAGGTCGCAGCTGGCATGGATTGAACTTCTGCAGGCACCTGGGAAACATTTGAAATAGCTTCTGGAGTGGGAGCAGGCATTAAATTCGAAGTGAACATTTTTGCGCTTCTTTCAGCGCTTCTCATGAAAAACTCGATCAGACTTGAGGCAAGCACAGCTGCCAGTATTATTCCCATATACTTCCTGAGCATATCAACCACAGACTTCCTGTCAGTTTTCTCAGGCACTACAACGATGAGCTTTCTCACAGGCGCATAAATCTTGATTTCCCGCCCCTTCTCGCTGTATTTTATCTTCTCAACCTTGATAAGTCCCACACTATCAAGATTCTCAAGGTTGTAAGTAACAGTGGTAAGTGGCGCCTGCAAACGTTCTGCAATATCCGAGGCAGAGAGAGGCGCATCTGCAAGAAGCTCGATAATCTGCCTTGCGGTATCATTTGATATGACCTGCGTTATCTTTTTGGATTCTTCTCCCAGCGGCAATATGAGGAGCTTCTCATTTCCATCTTTCTCATTATCTGGCATTCCTGGTATCAATAGGCAAGGATATTAAAAGAGATTGCTATAGCTACGAATCAGTTCGTAGTTTAAGAAAATCTTTTATAAGTACGGGGATGTAGGTATGCTAAAGTCATGAATTACGGTCATGAAAATAAACGTCAGGAGGAAACAATGTCAAACCAAATCAAAATGAGAGAAATATACCAAAGTCTAAAATCTACGAGTTTCATAAAGCCCATTGCTTTAATTGTAATCGCGCTGCTGCTTGTATCTCTTGCATCCCTGTGGGGAGGCCGGGAAGATAATAACTGGAATAATATCGAAGGCGGCGCTACCATTGTGTCAAAGGAAATGCCAAAAGTCGCTCTACTTTCCATCGCAAAAGCAGCCAGTCTTGATAAAACAAAGAACGAAGTCACGGTTTATAACCAGAATCTTGCCCTTGTAAAAGAATACAGGACAATGGATCTAAACAGTGGAAATAATGTCATCAAATACGTCGATGTCGCTTCCCAGATTGACCCTACCTCCGTAATGTTCAGGGACCCGAAAAGCAAGAACACGGTGGTTGTTGAGCAGAACTACGAGTATGACCTCGTAAGTTCGGACAAACTGCTGGACAAATATCTGGATAAAGAGATAACAGTCACTTCGGATAACGAGTCCTTCACAGGCAAACTTCTCAGCCGCTCGGGAGGCATTACACTTGAAACACAGAAAAGCGTTGTTGTCCTGAATAATGTAAATAAGATAGAATATCCAGATTCAGCAGGTCTTCTTACAAAACCCACGCTTGTCTGGGATATATACACCGACTCTTCAGGAAGCAGGGAAGTCGAAACCACATATCTTACAGGCGGGATGAACTGGAAAGCCAACTATATTGCCACGATAGACCAGAGCGATTCAAAGGCGAACATCAAAGGCTGGGTTACAATTGAGAACAATGCAGGTACCGCATATCCGGATGCAAAGCTGAAACTTGTGGCCGGCGATATAAATCGTGTAGAACCGCCGCAGTATTTCTATGATAAAGGCATTGTTTCAGCCACAGCTATTCCTGTTCCTATGGGAGCACCTCCCGGTTTCACGCAGGAAGGCCTCTTTGAATATCACCTATACACTCTCCAGCGCCCCACAACCCTGAACAACAATGAAATAAAGCAGATATCACTGCTCAGCGCCGATAATGTGCCTGCGAAGAAAGAATATTCTTATGACGGCGCAAGGGACGGCGAGAAAGTAAAGGTAACCCTTAACATAACCAACTCTGAGCAAAACGGTCTCGGGATGCCTCTTCCAAAGGGCGTGGTGAGGGCTTATAAGGCTGACAGCGACGGGCAGCTCCAGTTTTTAGGCGAGGACAGCATCGACCACACGCCAAAAGACGAAACACTTAAGGTTAATATAGGAAATGCCTTTGATATCGTGGGCAGCCGAACGGTCATGAATGTTGAAGGGCTTGGACAATATGGGAGCCGGGAAACTTACAGTATTGAATTGAAGAACCATAAAAGCGAAGATGCGAAGATAACTGTAATAGAGCACTTCTATAACAAATGGCAAATAACCAAATCTTCAGAGCAGTACAAAAAGAAAGATGCAAATACTGTCGAATTTGAGATAATTGTACCCAAAGATGGGACGAAAACCATAACCTACACTGCCGAGTTAGGGTATTGAAAAACATTCATTTTTCAATGCCTTTTTTTTAACCAAAGCGCGAATTTGGTTAGCGCGGCATACCTGTGGGATAGCTTGTTTTTCTCTTCTTCTCCCATTTCGCCCAAAGTCATGCCACCGACCTCGAATATAGGGTCATAGCCGAAACCGCCGCTTCCCCGCATCTCATATGCAATTTCACCATCCACTTCTCCTGAAAACAAAGATGGTTCTTCACCGGGACGGCAGTATCCTATAACGCATTTAAAAATTGCTTTCCTGTTCGTTTCCCCATCCATGAGTTTCAGTATCCTTTCATTTCCGAGGGTGTCAAAAACATATGCGGAATAAGGACCAGGAAATCCTCCAAGCGCCGCTATGAAAAGCCCTGAATCATCCACCATGACCTCGTTGTCCAGTTTATCTGCAGCCCACCGTGCGCCAAAGCCCGCTATGGGTTCAAGTTCATCCTCCTGTAATTCGGGATACCCGCAATTATTTTGCTCCACGGTTATTCCAACATGCGACAGGATGTCACCGGCTTCCCTGACTTTATGCGGATTGCCTGTTACGAAGATTATTTTTCTCATGATAGTTTTCTTGATTTTTTCCGCTCCAGTGTTCTTTTCATGAATTCCCTGTATTGCGGGCTGTATTTCATCAATATCAATATTATCGGATACCTGAGGAACAAAATAAAAGAAACGATTCCTATTGTGAAACCTGCAATGAGGATAACTTTAGGTACCAGAGGGAGGCTTCTGATATCGATCATATAATATTACTTCTCGCGTTCAAGCCCGAATTCCTTATGAAGCACCTGCACGGCTTTCCTGGCGCCGTCTTCGCTTACCGCAAACGAGATATTATGCTGGGATGAACCCTGGCTTATCATTATCACATTGACGCCTGCTTTTCCCAGTGCCCCGAAGACCTTGCCGGCAACGCCGGGTGTATTTGCCATTCCTGCGCCAACGACCGCAACAACCGATATGTTCCTGTCATGGGTTACTTCTTTAATAATGCCATTCTTGAATTCCGCTTTTATCGATTTTACAGCCTTGTCGAGATGAGCCTCATCGACGACCAAGGAAATATTCGCTTCCGAAGAGCCCTGGCTTATCATCACGATATTTACGCCTGCGTTTGCAAGTGTGGTGAACACACGCGCTGCTACGCCTATCGTGCCCACCATGCCCGCGCCTGAAATGTTAATGAGCGCAACTTTTGTAATCACCGTCACAGCCTTAACAACGTCCCTGCTCAGTTTCTGGTCTTTCACCACAAGGGTTCCAGGCACATCCGGGTGGAATGTGTTCTTGACGCGCACGGGTATTCCGTGCTTTATTGCAGGCTCGATTGCCCTCGGGTGAAGCACCTTTGCCCCGAAATATGATAGTTCCATGGCTTCGATATAAGAAATAACAGGGATAGGTCTTGCTTCAGGAACGATATGCGGGTCGGTTGTCAAAATCCCGTCCACTTCTTTCCACAGCCATATCTCATCTGCTTTTAACCCGGCGCCGAGTATCGACGCTGTGAAATCTGAGCCGCCGCGTCCGAGCGTTGTGATAATACCCGCTTCATTCTCAGCAATGAATCCGCAAACAACAGGAATTCCTTCATTCAAAAACGGTCCAAGCCGTTCTTTCACAAGTGAATATGTAACTTCAAGGGGTTTTGCATTGCCGTATTCCTCAGTGGTTATTATGCCGGCTTCGCCTCCTGTGAATGAATGGGAGCTTACTCCTATTGAGTTGAGCGAACCGCAAAGGATAGGTGCAGCCAGCCGTTCGCCGTAGGATGAGATGTAATCGATTGACCGCGGCGTAAGTTCGCCAAGGTAGCATATGCCGATGAGCGCTTTCTCAAGTTCTTCTATGCGCGAGTCAAGTTCCCGTATCACTTTCTCCAGAATATTCCCCGTATAAGGGGTTTTTATGGCTTCATGCGCTGCTTTATGGTGCTGTTTTGTGAGGTCTGCGATGAATTCTTTTACCATGGAGGTTTTTCCGGATTCGGAAGCATCCCTGGCATTTTTCAGGAGCGCATCTGTAACCCCGCTCAGCGCCGAGGTCACAAGAATAATCTCATTCCCTTCGTCGCGGTATTTCTTTGCAAGCTCTGCGACATGCTTCATGCGGATGCCATCGCCGACTGAAGTGCCTCCGAATTTCATCACGAGTCTCATGGTGGCTTTTGAATCGTTGGGGGGAGTATTAAAGATTATGGAAATGGGTTCAGTTGAGTTGTAGGGAGCTAAGAACCCTTGTTAACTGTCGGGAGTTCTTGGCTTGCATTCTGCAGAGTTAGCTATTTATTATTGACCGACTACCTCAATTCCGCGGGTTCCGCAGGGGTCTTACCTTCAAAGCTACGTGAGGTCTAACAAAACAGCAAACTACTTAAGATAATTAATCAATTATGGGAATCTCAAGTTAAAATGTGAAACTATGTATAAGAAAGTATATGGTAATGTGATGTACATTAATATTAATAGGTAGATTGCCACATGTGGCAAAATAGAGAAAGTTTAAATAGAAATATGAATGATTTAACTATGTGGTTAAATCAATTGGAGGAATAACGTTTGACCGTAATCACTTTTGAGGAATCTGCGAAAGAAGAGATATTGGCTATCTTCGATAAAACCATGGACGAAGAAAATTTTATCGTTGAGAAGGGGGATATAACACAAAAGGTTATAACTCCGGATGGTGAAGAAGTGACTTTAGAAGAATTTGCGGGGGTAAGAAAGGGGTCTGAGATATTCATTAAATCAAACTTGCCATCAATAATTGATGTGATAGATAAAGTTGGATGATATTTCTTGCTTGATACATGGTTTGAAAAATGGTTTGATAAGCTGAAAGAAATTTTCAAATTTGAAAATTGTTTTAATAATCTACTGACTATAAATATAAAGAGTAATAATTATTCAAAGCCTTTTGAATACAACAAAGAAACCCAAGTTATTTCTTTAAATTATAAAAAACTCCCTTACACAGAAATAAATGAAATTAGGGAGATTTTAAAGGGAGCACAAAATGAAGGGACGACTTTTCTTCTAAAAGAGTCACAAGAACTAATTAAAGATATTAAACTAAAAGAAGAGTCTGGGGATGTCAAACCATTATTAGAATATTTCATAACAAAAATACCTCCGGCTGATTATAACGCATTAAGGTCGGCAATATACATAGACACATTATTTAAAGAAGGCAGAAACTCTCAAGATATTTATCGGTTAAAAGGAGATGTGGGAAGGAAATATGGGGGACGAGGATTAAAGATCTGTAATTTATATGCTTCTGGATATTTTGAGACAATGATAAAGCCTTTGTATGAAGAATTTAGCCAAAGAGGTTATGATAAAAGAGATTTTATAAATAAATATAATATTATTATAAATGAAGAAGCATTTGCTGTATTTATACGTTCCAATATGAACGATATTGAAGTAAAAACCACTATTAAAAATAAAATGTCTCGAAATTTAGGATACGGAAGAAGAGACATAACTATTCACGGTATAGGTAGATATAATGTAGAAAAAATTAGAAAAGCTATATCCGATATTGAAGAAGAAAATGAATATCCTAATATTGAGAAACATATTGAAGAGACAGGAAGTATTATTTTAGCAAAACTCTCTTTTTAACCAACTTTTATCAAGCGAGTTTTGGACTTGACAGAGCTTTGATAGAATGTTTTATGTAGTTCACTGTAAATTACTAACTTGGATGAACTATGGGTTTTAAGACCGGGTACGGCTATGCCGTCCCTAAAAGGGATACATGGTTTGGCTGTGTATTCCTTTTTATTTTAATTCACTCTTTTTATAAGCTTTTGACAGAAATCATCCAAATAATCCTTATATCTTGAAATCAAATATGACCCCTCATGAAAACAATGTTTATCAAAACAAGGGGACGTCGCACGTCCCCTATACGTCATAAAGGGGCGTAACCCTTTATGAAAGTCAGCTTCTCATCCCTTGCTCTTGTAAACAACCCATTTGACTGGGCTTACGACCTCGAAGAGCTTGGCTTCTCGGGCTGGGAAGTGGTAAGCGAAGGCAAGCAGCAGTTAAACGATGGGACGCTGTCACAGATAAAGAACATCATCGAAACGACAAACCTTGTCCTCACCCTCCATCTCCCTTTCTCAGACCTCAATCTCGGAAGCCTCAATCACCCGATCTGGAATGAATCCATCAGGCAAATGACAAAATGCCTTGAGCGCGCCTCGGATTTTGTGGAACTTGCCGTTGTTCATCCCGGTCATCTCTCGCCACTGGGGATGCAGCTTCCCGATATGGCATGGCAGCAGAATATCGAAGGCTTGAGGGCGATATGCGATTTTGCGAATGGTTTCGGGATCAAAATCGGGGTTGAGAATATGCCCAACATGCAGCATATTTTCGGGAAGCAGCCGGGTGAGATTCTGGGCATGATTGAATCCCTTGAGCGGGAGAATGCGGGATTGACACTTGATATGGGGCATGCCAATACCAACGGACTGGTCTTTGAATTCCTTTCTGATTTGAGTAAAGTTGTGCATGTGCATCTTCATGATAACAAGGGAAGAAGCGATGAACACCTGGAACTTGGCAAAGGCAATATTAACTGGAAAGAGGCCATACCGAAATTCAAGGGTTATAATGGCAGGTTCGTTGCCGAGGCAAGGACAGTCGAGGAAGGGCGTGCGAGTCTGGAATATTTGAAGAAGCTTGCATAAACAAAATAATACCCTACCCAACCCTTATATAGAATTTGACCTATTATTTAATTGAGTTTGCAGGAGGGTAAATGAACATCGTTCCATCGTATATTTCCAATCTTGATGATATTCTTGAAGGGGGCTTTATTAAACCCTCTGTCGTCCTCGTCGCCGGCGCGGCAGGAAGCGGGAAAACCACATTCGCCTCCCAATCCCTGTTCAATGCAGCCAGAGCAGGCGAGACATGCCTCTTCATTTCAACGCTCTCAGAGCCACCTGCAATGATTAACAGTTATATGTCGCGGTTCTCATTCTTTGACAATAAGCTTTATGAAACCAGCAAGATGAACATGGTAAGCATAAGCGAGTCCTTATTAAAAGAGGGGCATGACGCAGTCCTGGAATTCATTAATGAGAAAATATCCATTGTGAAACCTTCAAGAATCGTCATTGACCCGCTGACGGTGCTCGGCGATATCCTGAAATCCTTCGAAGGCAGGCCTGTGAGTGATGATGAGCGGCGCGGTTTTTATTTTGATTTATTCACTTCCATGAAATCCTGGAACACACTGGTTATTATCACAGGTGAATTCATGCTTGACGACCTGCGCAAAAGCGTGGTCGGATACCTTGCAGATGGAATAATATACATATCAGAGGAAACCGTTGGCATGAGGGTTGAACGCAACCTTCGCGTCCTGAAAATGAGAGGACAGAAATACGTTTCTGGGAAGCATTCCCTCGATATAAGGGAGTCGGGCATCGTGGTCTTCCCCAGGCTCTTGCCGCAAACCGGGAATATGATCCCCGCCTCCTCAGTTAAAGTCAGCACGGGAATTCCAGGTCTTGATAAGATGTTAAAGGGCGGTATTCCTGATGATGATGTCGTACTGATATCCGGGACGACAGGAACAGGTAAAACCACCTTTGGTCTCCATTTTATTTTCGATGGCCTGAAAAGAGGCGAGAACGCGCTTATTGTTTCTATGGAAGAGCGACCATCTAAACTTTTACGGAATGCAAAAACATTTGGTCTGGATCTTAAACCATTCATAGATAAGAAAATGCTTGAAGTCCTGTATGTTTCACCGGTTTCATACCGGCCCGATGAAGAAGCCTTGATAATAAAAGCAAGAATTAAGGAAAATGATGTAAAACGCATCTTATTCGACGGCATAGAAAACCTTGAGACTGCAATTCCGGATAACATTGAACGTAAAAACTACATCACTGTCCTTCTTGACCTTTTTTCAACAATGGGCGTGACCACAGCGGTCACCAGCGAGATTTCCGAACTTTTCGGCGCTGTCAAGCTGACCAATGAAGCCTTATCCAGTGTAGTTGATAATATTATTCTCCTTCGGCATGTGGAGATTGAGGGAAGGATACACGGGGTCTTAAGCATCCTCAAGTCGCGCGGAATCCAGCACGACAAGGAAATACGTGAGTTTGAAATCACTGAGAAGGGTATAGATGTCAGGAGCGCTATGAAAGGTTACGAAAGCGTGCTCAGCGGAAGCGCACGAAAAACGCCTGCAGATGTATTCAGGGAAACGTTTGGTGAAAAACATTGATATTCAATAAAACTATTTTCTTGATTTTGATCCTGGTTTTAGCCGTTTCATACGTATTCCTCTTAAGTTTACCTTTCAGTATCGCATATTTTTACGAGAAAATTTTTAAAAAGTTTGCGCTCCCCTATCTTTTTATTATTTCAGGCGGTTTATTCATCATATCA
>JAPMTY010000057.1 GCA_026552835.1 Candidatus Methanoperedens sp. | reverse complement strand
GCAGCAGGAGGTTCCTGTCTCACCATCGAAGAGCTCATGAGCAAGAACCCGGAAGGCTCCAGGGTAAGGATAATAGGGTGATAACATGACAGTAATAGACGCAAGCAATCTTATTCTGGGAAGAATGGCAAGTACAGTCGCGCAGCGATTGTTAAAAGGTGAAGAAATTAATATCATCAATGCAGAAAAAACGATCATTTCCGGCAGGAAGGATACTACATTAGACCGTTACAAAAAGTACGCTGCCAGAGGTTCACGAGAGTTCGGCCCTCGTTTCCCGAGGCGTCCTGACCAGATAGTATCAAGGACTATCCGAGGCATGATACCTCATACAAAGATGACAGGAAGGGAAGCATATAACAGGCTGAGAGTTTATATTGGCGTTCCGCCCGAATTGAGTAAAGAACAGGCAGGTACACTCGAAGAAGCAAGTATCATGCGCCTCAGCACAGCTAATTATATGGTGCTTGGCGAATTGAGCAAGAGATTAGGGTCAAAATATTAGGAGTTTTGCATGAAAATCGTTAATTCATCAGGAAAAAGAAAAACCGCAATCGCCCGTGCTACAATACGGGAAGGAAAAGGACGCATACGGGTCAATAAGAAACCCATTGAAATCGTAGAACCTGAATTGATCAGGCTTAAAATGTCAGAACCACTTGACTTTGCAGGCAATGTTATTCCGACCGTGGATATCGATGTGGATGTACACGGAGGCGGCATCTTCGGCCAGGCAGGAGCTGTGCGAACGGCTATTGCCAGAGGTCTTGTGGAATGGACAAACGATATGGCATTGCGCGACGCAATGGCACAGTATGACAGAAGTCTGCTCGTAAATGACACGCGCTACATGCTGCCCAAGAAATTCGGCGGTCGCGGCGCAAGAAAGAGAAGACAGAAATCATACAGGTGAAACATGATACCGGTACGATGCTTTTCATGCGGTAAAGTCGTCTCAAGCGTTTGGGATGAATTCAAAAAACGAAGCGAAACTGAAGACGCAGGTAAAGTACTCGACGATCTCGGAATCGAACGATACTGCTGCAGGCGAATGCTGCTGACTCATGTAGAGCTGGTGGACCTGCTTGCACCGTACCAGTGAGGAGGGGTTGTAGGGTAGCCTGGTCCATCCTATGGCGTTCGGGACGCCGTGACTTGAGTTCAAATCTCAACAACCCCATTTTCTCAGGATACGGCAAAATGAATAGAACAGGAACCACTCTCAGAGGGACTCTGGGAAAAAATACTTCGTATTTTAATACGAGGAATATAAAAAGTGCATTTATTAAACTTTCGGGTATTTGTTTTTGAGGTGACGTAGGTGAGTGAAACTAAATTAACACGATATGAGCGCGCTAGGATTATCGGCGCAAGGGCGCTCCAGATTTCCCTGGGTGCTCCGGTATTGATAGATATAGGAAGGGGCGAACCCATCGACATTGCAATGATGGAGTTGGAACAAGGTGTAATCCCCATTACAGTGAAAAGAGTAGTAAAAACATTGAGAAAAGCAGCTTAAGGTGTGATCGAAAATGGATAATGTCATTGATATCAAACAGGATGTAAAACAGGATACAGGTTATGAATCTATTATTCCCCAGGATGAGTATCTCACCGCGGGAATTCATATAGGAACACAGCAAAAGACAAAAGAAAT
>JAPMTY010000055.1 GCA_026552835.1 Candidatus Methanoperedens sp. | reverse complement strand
GGCTCTCAGTCTTGAATTGTCTATAACTACAAGGGAATCGCATCTGTCAGCAAGAGCTTTTATTCCGAAAATCGCCTTCTTGCGCCTTAAAACTTCATAGCCGAACGGGAGGGTAACACAACCAATCGTCAGAATCCCTGCTTCACGTATGGCCTCGGCGATTACAGGCGCTGCACCTGTGCCCGAGCCGCCGCCCATACCTGCTATGATGAATACAAGGTTTGAATCCAGAAGTTCTTTTTTTATTTCGTTAAGGCTTTCCCGTGCGGCTTCAGTACCCCGCTCAGCAAATCCGCCGGCGCCCTTCCCCTGGTAGGTTTTCTCACCAAGGAGTATTTTCACATCCGCTTTTACACCCATCAAATGCGTTGCATCAGTATCAGCCGCAATTATTTTACTTCCCACTATCTCTTTTTGCGCTATCCATGAAACGATATTACATCCCGCGCCGCCAAGACCGATTATGGCGACTGTGGGTTTTGCTGCGTTTGCAAGTTCGGAAATTCTTGAATCTAGTGTCATTTATGAACCTCTTTTTATATTTTTATTACGGAGACTTACTTGTATTATATCCTTCATAAGATTATATTTATCCCAATAATCCGCCATCATAAGATATATAACCCTTATTCAATAAGAATGCCAGAAACAAATGAGCAAAATAATCCTCGACCCCAACATCAAATACCTCGAAGGCACCCAGCGCGTCTTTGACCCGGAAACAACGCTTGCCAATACCACAAAGCTTCTTCCTAAAATCGGGGTGACGCGGATTGCGAACATCACAGACCTTGACCGCGTGGGCATTCCTGTTTTCTCAGCTATCAGGCCGAGCGCTGCGGCGGGAGCAATATCCATATACTCAGGAAAAGGCGCAACCGAGACCAATGCCAGGATTTCAGCCATAATGGAAAGTTTTGAGCGCTGCCTTGCGGAGCAGCCCGAGGTCAGCATCAACCTGAGCGGCATCGAACTGAATGCAGAACGGGTAGTCGATACTTACGAGAACCTGTGTGAGAGTTACCCGACTTTATACCCTGATGCTCTTCTTTTGCCCCAGCCTCTGGCTGAATCCACGAGCCTTGAATGGGTCATGGGGGACGACATAATGAACGATGTCGAAGTGTTCGTGCCTGCAAATGCAGTTTTTCACCCATACAACCCGCAAAACGGAAACAAGCTTTTCAGAAGCAACACCAACGGGCTTGCATCCGGAAATACAATTGAGGAGGCGGTGCTCCACGGCTTGCTTGAAGTAATCGAGAGGGACGCGCTCAGCATTGCGGAATTCACACGCAATCCTGGCAGGGAAATCGTGCTTTCCGAGAGCGATGGGCTGAATTACGAATTGAAACGGAAAATGGAAGAAGCGGGAATCAAGGTCAAGGTCTGGCTGCTTGATTCCGACGTGGATATTCCCACAGTCGTTACCGCGCTTGATGATACTGTCCTGAAAGACCCCGCTTTGCTGGTCATGGGAGCAGGTGCGCATCTCTCACCTGAGATAGCGGTAACACGTGCGCTCACCGAGGCAGCGCAGAGCCGCGTGGTCCAGATACATGGCGCGCGCGAAGATACGGACAGGGAGCAGGTGGTGCGGACGTTTGGCTATGACCACATGAAAAGGATGAACAGCTACTGGTATCAGGAGCTTGAGCCTGTCCGGCTGGATGATTTGAAAGACGGTTCAAGCGATACCCCGGCAGCCAACATTGAAACAGTGCTTCGGCGCCTTGATGGGATTGCAGATGGCGCTATTATCGTTAATCTTTCAAGAGGCGTGGAAATTCCGGTTGTCAGGGCTATTATTCCCATGTTTGAACTCTATACGCTTGACCGTGAGAGGAAAGGGGATCGCATCAAGAAAAAGAAGAAGAGAGTGACGAAATGAAACCTGTGGTTTACACAGGCACGAGCATAAGTCATGACGAGGCAAGAAAGACGCTGGATGCTGATTATCGCCCGCCCGTGAAGCGCCATGATATCAGGAGGCTTATGAAGGCGCCCCCGGAAATAATCGGGATTATAGACGGTGTTTTCTTTGACAGTGCGGCAGTAGCGCACCGCGAAATAATCGAGGCGCTAAATAGCGGTATAACAGTTGTCGGCGGTGCAAGCATGGGCGCGCTGCGGGCTTCTGAACTTGAGCCTTACGGGATGATAGGCGTGGGGAAAATATACGAGATGTACAAAAATGGGAACCTGGAATCTGATGATGAGGTTGCGGTGACCTTTGATGGTGAAACGCTGGAACCGCTTTCAGTACCGCTTGTTAATGTCAGGATGACAGTTGGGCGGGGACAGGAAATGGGTGTTTTTACAAAGGAGCAGGCTTCTGCCATCGTGGACACTACTCGAAAAATATTCTATCCAGAGAGGAACTATTGGAATATTATCCATGAATGTGTGAAAAACGGGGTCATCGGGGATTCGGAGAAGGAAAAACTGCTTGAGTTTTTTAAGGCGCATGAAGTGGATGTTAAGAGGCAGGATGCAGTTCTTGTGCTTGAGAAGATAAAAGAACTTTTGAATTAATCGCAAAGGGGCGAAAAATGTAAAGGATAAGATAATATTGAATTAATATTCTCTCTAACATCGGAAGTATTTATATTCACTTGAAACGTTATTTTAAAAAATAATGAAAGATTATAAAAAACTTCTCGAATATTATATTGCATGTATTGAAAGAGAAGAAATAAATTCGTTAACATTTGATCTAAAAAAGGATTACAAGAAATTCCTAACCGACATTTTTACAAAGGAGCAAATTTTTACCGATAAAAACGAGCAAGTTTCATTAAAATTAGATAACAATAATTTAAAAGATTTTTTTGGTAGATTGACTGCAAATAATCATCTTTATTATGGATATCCAATAGTAATAACAAGAAAGGGCGAAATAAGCCCTATATTTTTTGTTGAATTATTATCAACCAATGCCGATCAAGACTCTATCACTCTAATAAAAGGATCTATCAACCCTGAATTCAATCATTATATTTTGAAAATAAAAGGTCTTGAGCCTGAAGAAACCAATTTGATAAGAGAAGAAATAGATCAAACTGAAACCTATTCTACCAAACTTAAAAGAATTCAAATAATTTTAGATTCAAATTCTGAAATTTTACCTGAATTATCGGAAGAAAAAATAGCCATTCCAAAAAATGTTGAGTTTGAAATCCTCAACAAATCGATTATATACTACGGTGAAAGGACGGGAATTACACGGAATTTAATTATTGAGCTTAATAAATTAAAAAATATGCCCTATGCGAAATTAATGTCTACCCCAATAAATTATATATTAAATCCTGAAAAAATAAACAATTTAACAGATGGGAAAATCAAACCGATAATTGATATATTTCCTCTTAACCAATCGCAATCTGAGGCGGTAAAAAATGCTTTTTTAAAAAAAATCACAGTTGTGACAGGACCGCCAGGAACTGGAAAATCACAGGTTGTTCTTAATATTATAGCAAATGCAATATGGAATAATAAAGTTATATTATTTGCAAGCAAGAATAACAGAGCGGTTGATGTTGTTAATGAAAAACTTTCACAAATTATTCCAAAAAATTTAATCATGCGTATGGGCAACAGAGAAAATAGGAGAGAAACTAAATCATCATTAATTGAACTGCTACAAAACAAGGAATATCTCGGCGAAATTAAGGATATTTATGAATTGCAAGCTAAACTTGAAACCATAAATTCGAAGATCGAAGACATAAAAAACAGGATAAAAGAACTGTCTCAAATTAACACGCTTATTGACGAAAATTTGAAAACCCTTAGCAACTTTTCGAAAAATTTACCCTCGGATTTACTTGAATTGGGTTCCTTTAAACCGCTCTCATTAGATAGATTCGCTCTTGAAAATGATGTTATTACTATTACATCTGAGCTTTCATTTTTAAATAAATTAATTAGATTGATATATCCATCTTATTTCAGAAATAGAAATTATAAAATTTTTAAAAATTATTATGATGGCTTAAGTGAAGACTACAAAAAATATTTTGATAAACACATTCAACTAAATGATATTGATATTATAAAAAGTTTGAATTGGCTGTTGTGTATCATTCACATATCTATTTGCAATGAAGAAAATAGAATTTTAAAAGTAAAATTAAGAAATCAATCTTCTCTATTTGAATATGAGGTACAGATAAAAAAACTGGAAAATGAAAAGGTCCCAATATCAAGAGATATTTTAAAAAGTGTTTGGTTCGGGAAGATGTTAAAAATTGAACCTTCCGACGAAAACAATGTTCACAGATACATAGATACAACAGAAAAATTAGAAAAGTATCACCAAAAGAATGTCTATTTCAGTATTTTATCAGAACAAATCAAATCATTCGAAAAAATCAAAAATTTCTTTTCTGCGTGGGTGGTTACTAACTTATCTGCTAAGAACAGTTTTCCACTACACGAAAATCTTTTTGATATACTAGTAATCGATGAAGCATCACAATGTGATATACCATCAGCGTTGCCATTATTATTTAGGGCGAAAAATGTGATAATTATCGGAGACCCCAAACAACTTAAAAATATTACTACATTAAATGAAAATATAGAAAGAAAATTAGCCAATAGTGTTGGTGTTGAAGAGTTTTATGTTGATTTTTCGTATTGTAAAAATTCATTATATGATATCTTTGAGCGAACCATTCGAACCGTTAATGAGCCTGTAATTTTCCTAAATGAGCATTATAGATGCCATAAAGATATCATTTCTTACTCAAATATTCATTTTTACGGTGAAAAACTTAACATATTGACAGATGAGGCTGCTCTTTTTTCTGATGAAGATTTATTTTCTAAAGGAATATCATGGGTAAATGTTAAAGGAAAGACGCTTTACAAAAAAAGTGTTTATAATATTGAGGAGATTAAAGAAGTTATTAAATTATTAAAAACAATTTGTAATAAAAACAAGAAAATATCAATAGGTATTGTCACTTTGTTTAAAGAACAAATGGATTTAATTTTTAAAGAAATAGTGAATGAACCAACTTTAGAAAAAATGGATATTACTGTCGGAACAGCTCATAAATTCCAAGGTGGTGAAAAAGATATTATAATTTTTTCACCAGCTATCTCAGAGGGAGTTAAAGATAAAACATTAAATTGGATTAATTCTACCACTCAACTTTTGAACGTTGCTGTAACTCGTGCAAAAAGCTCTCTGATTATAGTTGGTGATTTTGATAAATGTTTAAATGAAAAAGGATTTCTTAAATCTTTAGCAGAATATTATAATCATATTCAGAATAAAAAAGAAATAACTTTTGATTCTGGCATAGAAAAAATATTGTTTGATGAACTTAGAAAAAGGAAAATCAACGTTATTCCGCAGTATAATGTGACAGTCCAAAACAAGAAGCAGTATAGATTGGATTTCGCACTTTTTGTGAATCAGAAAAAATTTGATATTGAAATAGATGGAGCTAAAGCGCACCAGAATAAAGCAGAATACGATAGTTTACGTGATACTCATTTGCACCTTGAGAATTGGTGTATTCGGAGATATCCTGCCTATAATGTGCAAAATAATTTGGAAGAAGTTGTAAATGATATTTCAAGGTTGTGCTGATATATGACCACACTTTGCGAACTTTGCGCCCTCTGCGGTGAGATTTCGGTTTCATACAAAAGGTTACAGAACACTAATTTAAGCGACAGAGTGGGGAATAAATGAACTATGATGTCGTCGTCGTCGGCGCAGGTCCGGCAGGCGCAATAGCCGCAAAATATGCAGCAAAGAATGGCGCCAGCACTTTGCTGATAGAGGAACACGCCAGCATCGGCTCACCAATCCAGTGCACTGGCCTCATAAGCACGGCGGCGCTCAACGAATGCGAGATAGGAGAGGGAATTTTCGTCCTGAATAGGATGAAAGGCGCTTTTGTTTATGCCCCGAACGGTGAAGAGCTTGTTGTGCGGGGAAAAGATGTAAAAGCGTATGTCATTGACAGGAAAATCTTTGACAGGGCGCTTGTTGAGCGTTCACTGGATGAAGGGGCTGATATTCTTTTAAAAACACGTTTCACTGACATGGAGAACGGGAAAATCTCTGTGATATCGGATGGTGATCGTATGGAAATTCATGCCTCTGTTGTTATCGCGGCAGATGGGATACAAAGCAGCGTTGGGAGAGTTGCAGGATTGGGACGGTGTGAAAAATTCTTATCAGGAATCCAGTTTGAAGCCCCTTATGCAGCAAAAGACCCTGAATTCGTTGAGATATTCACAGGGAACAAAATCGCTCCGGGATTTTTTGCTTGGGCAGTGCCATTTAACGGATTGGCGCGCATCGGTCTTGCTAAGAACCCCGGCGCTAACCCGCCCCTGCATTACCTTGAAAAATTGTTAAAACACCCGGTTGTAGCGTCAAGATACCATGGGTCTCGCACCGAGCATGTACTGGGGGGAATACCGCTCGGCCCGCCCGGGAAAACGGCAGGAAATGGCGTGATGCTTGTCGGAGATGCGGCAGGGCAGGTTAAGCCCACGTCGGGCGGTGGGATTTACATGGGCGCGGTATGCGCAAAGATTGCAGGCGAAGTTGCGGCAAAAGCTTCGCGGAAAGAGGCAGGTCTGGAAGATTATGAAAAGAGATGGCGCAGCGCTGTAGGTCGGGAACTTGCCATCGGGATGAGGATTCATAAGAGCCTCGGGAAATTAAGTGATGAAAACCTGAATGAATTTATTTCCTTCCTCAACAAACCCAAAATAAGAGAAATTATCACAGAATATGGCGACATGGACCATCCTTCCGTACTATTGCAGAAACTCATTCAAAGCGGGGATAAGAAGCAGCTTATTAAATTGCTGGGAGTGGCTTTTAAAACGCTTTTCTAGATACTCATATCGAAAGCTTAATATGACATTGATTCTTAGGGGAAGAAAAGCCATCATAGGCTAAGGAGGATAATATGCAAGAAGGTCTACAAATCGGTAGTAAAGAAGTTTTTGATACGCTCTTTATAGATTGGAGAGTAATGGTTGCCGTAGCAACTATCTCCATAATCATATTCCTTATTGGGATATACCTGCAATTGGTGAAATGGGGACAGGGGATCCCGGAGGGAGCAACAAAACCCCTCGGTGCATGGGGCACCCTTAAAATGATAATCCACAAGATATTTGAAAAAGGCATCGGCGCAGCCCTCGGGGTAATAATCCTCGACGGTCTTTTCCAGCGCAGGACATGGCGCAGGAGAAAAAGCGAATGGGTAATGCATATACTCATTTTCTGGGGATATTTCGGATTATTCATCCTCACAGTAACCGCAGCAGCAGCAGAGTTTTATGGGCCGTTCATTAAAAATGAAGCCGCAGGTAACCCGCAATTTTTCATCAGTACATTCCAGGCGCTTAAGATACCGAATATTATATTCGCCTCAATGCTGACCCTCGGAATCATAATCGCGATTGCACGAAGGCTCTTTTTTGCAGATGTCCCGGCCGCAAGGTTCACCAGTGTTGACTGGATATCGCTTACAGGATTGGCGATTGTTATAATTTCAGGTTTCCTGGCATTTTATCTCAGGGTGAATGTTTACGGAGTAGCAGACCGTATGCTTGTAAGTCAGTATATAGCATCGGTTCCTGCATTTTTCAACAACCCAACGGTTCTTTTCCATGAGGTCTTCACATTGCTCTTCTGTGTGGCTTATTTACCTTTCAGCAAACTTTTCCATATGTTCGTGACCCCGCTTGTAATAATGATTAACAAAGGCGGATATGCGGAGGTAAATGCTTAAAGCCAAATTCGTTAGGAGCGCGACGAACAATATTTATAGTATATGAAAAATAGGAGATAAACATGGCAAAAAATAAACCTGCAATCACACTCGAAAATCTTACACCCACGCAACTGATGGAGTACGACGCATGTACCAGATGCGGTGAATGTGTCAAGTACTGCCCCACATACAATGCAAGGAATAAAGACCAGAACATCGAGCCGAGAGATAAAATCCTCAGGTGGAGGGAGTTCGTTACCAAAAGCTATGGCTGGAAGGCAAAGCTTTTCGGACCTGAAGCGATCCCGCCCGAGGAAATCAAGAAGTTCACGGACGACCTGTACAATTGTACTACCTGTGGCATGTGCGGCACTGTATGCTGCGCCGGCATTGATACTATCGAACTCTGGGAAGCAACCCGTGCAAACCTTGTAAAGCACGGAACCGGTCCGTACGGCAAACAGAGCCTTTTCCCCAAGCTCATCGGCGAGGGGCACAACCCATACTTAAAACAGCAAAAAGACCGCCTTGCATGGATGACGCCTGATATCAAGATAGCTGAAAAATCCGATATTGCATATTTCATCGGCTGCACCGCAGGTTATAACCAGCAGGTGCTCGGCGTGAGCACAGCCAGGATTCTTAACAAACTGAATGTTCCTTTCATGGTTCTCGGAGAGGATGAATGGTGCTGCGCCTCTGCGCTCATAAGGACAGGACAGCAGCATCTCGGCGACGTGCCGAAGCAGGCAGCTTTGCATAATGTCGAGGCGCTAAAAGCACGCGGTGCAAAGAGAGTCGTATTCGCATGCGCAGGATGTTTCAGGGCAGCGAAGATCGACTGGCCGCGCGCGTACGGAAAAGCGCTGCCGTTTGAGGCGATCCACATGTCCCAGTTCCTTGCTGAGCAACTCGACGCAGGAAAGATAAAGTGGGAAAAGAGTTTCGATAAGACCGTAACCTATCATGACCCGTGCCACCTTGGAAGGCATGTGGGCGTGTTTGAAGAGCCCAGGAAAGTCCTGAAGAGCATGCCAGGAGTCAAGCTTGTGGAAATGGAGAGGAACAGGAATGAGCAGCGGTGCTGCGGCGCAGGAGGCGGCGTAAAAGCAGGCATACCTGACCTTGCGCTCGCAGTTGCCAAAGACCGCATGAATGATGCCAAAGCTACGGGCGCAGAAGTTTTGATAAGCACATGCCCGTTCTGCAGGCGCAACCTGCTCGACGGCAGGGACGACCTCAAGATGGATATGAAAATGGATGACCTTGTAGTTCTTACGGCAAATCTTATGGGTCTCTCCACTGACGTCAAGCCACCAGCACCAGGCGCTCCAAAAGAATCAATCAGCGACCTGTTCAGGACGCAGACCATACCGCCAAAGCCGCCGGCTGAACCGAAGAAGGAAGAGCCAAAAGCTGCGGTGCCAAAGGCGGATGCGCCCAAAGCAGCTCCGAAGAAGTAGGCCAGTGCCTACTTTTTTATCTTTTTTTGATGTTATTGATATTATAAACACATTTTTTCTTATTCGCTGCTGTAATTTTTGAACAGTTGTCACTCTATTTGTCTTTTACATAGGCTGAAGTTCTGAACCGTTGTTGAATGATAATCTGGTAACACAGTCTCAATAATAGAAACCTTTAATTAACATCTCTCCTAAAGTATCGATAAGAGGTTAGTTATGAAACTGTATATAATTTTGAGTTTAGCAGTCCTGATGTTTACAATCAGCCATCCTGTTCTGGCCCAGGCGGAAGCCACGCCAGTCCCCACAAACACCGCGCCTTTAGCCAAAACAATCACGCTTGATGATGACCAAAAGACCATAAATCTCCAGGTCGATGAGACCTTTCTGCTCAATCTTGGTGAAGGATATGACTGGAATATCTCAATCGACGACCAGGCAGTAATAAGCCGCGAAGTGAATGTGATGGTTATCAGGGGCGCCCAGGGGATTTACAGGGCGCACAAACCCGGAAGCGCCACATTGACCGCAGTCGGGGATCCATTATGCCGGAAATCGGTACCGGCATGCGGCGCGCCATCGCGCCTGTTCAGGCTAAATGTGGTTGTTTCAGGCAGCCCTGCAGAAACGCCAAAAGCGCCTGCGTTTGAAGCGCTCTATGCAATCGGGACGCTGCTGGCTGCATTGTTACTTGCCAGAAGAAGGTAAGATCAAAAGTCTTCTTCCATTCCAGAAAAATTGATATTCTTAGCTTTCGTTCATAGGCGAAAGTTTTTTTGAGAGCAGACTTAAGTACTCACGAGTAGTGTTAGGTTCGTTGGGAGTTATTAAAAGATTCAAACATTCTTAAAGATTCAAGTTTCTTCTTCTTCTTTTCGAACTTAAACTCCGACATGGGAGAATATTATGAAAGTACAGAATTTGTTAGTATTGAACAATATGAAAGTAAATGTTCACTACTTAAACCTTCTGATAATGACGCTTGTCATTTCAGGATTAGTAAGTACAGCGAGTGCTGCACAAGTAGGTGTTGACCTTGGTACTGCCGGTAATTTTGCTATATTGGCAAAGTCGGGCATCTCAACCACCGGAGTCACTTCAATCGTTGGAGATATTGGAGTTAGTCCAATAGCTGCTACCGCAATAACTGGATTTGGGTTAATAATTGATCCTACCGGTACATTCGCAACATCAACATTAGTTAAGGGGAAAGTTTATGCAGCCGACTATAAAGCTCCTACTCCGGCTTATATGACAACAGCTATAGGTAACATGCAAACAGCATACACTGATGCAGCCGGACGAACAAATCCTACTGCTACTGAACTTGGCGCCGGGAATATTGGCGGGATGACACTTGCTCCTGGTCTGTATAAATGGAGCACCGGAGTTACAATACCATCAGATGTCACTCTATCGGGAAACTCAAATGATGTATGGATCTTCCAGATAGCACAAACTCTAACTATCAGCTCTGGTAAGAAGGTTATCCTGAGCGGCGGCGCACAGGCAAAGAACGTCTACTGGCAGGTCGCTGGCCAAACGACACTTGGAACAACATCAGTTTTCAATGGAAATATTCTTGATAAAACCGCAATTGTTCTAAACACTGGTGCAACATTAAACGGAAGAGCCTTAGCACAGACGGCTGTTACATTACAAGCAAATACTGTCACTCTACCTGCATCAATCGTATCAACGATAACACCAACCCCAACGCTGACAACAACCCCGAAATTGACACCGACATCAACGCTTACACCAACTCCAACATTGACAACAACACCAAAATTGACATCGACATCAACGCTTACACCAACTCCAACACTGACACCAACTTCAACGCCAAAACCATCTTGGGATCCATGGGGGTATATTAAGAAAATTCTAGGTCTGTAACGCAAACGTGAATTAGGGTCTTCCCTAATTCTTCTTTTTTCTTTCTTGACAATACAGAGTTATCCAGCACATTTTAATAGTCATGAATTCCAATATCCATTAAGGTGAGTGTGAATGTTTCTTAAGAGAATTGTTTCCGAAGGTCTTGCCCATTATTCGTATATTGTAGGAAACGCAGGTGAAGCGTTCGTTGTTGACCCGAGAAGAGATGTGGATTCGTACATCAGGATAGCCAGGGAAAATTGCTGTAAAATAAAGTTCGTTTTTGAAACGCACCGTAATGAAGACTATCTTATAGGCTCGCTTCTGCTTGAGAAAAAGATAGGCTGCCAGGTAATCCACAGCCGAAACCTTGATTTTGACTATGGTAAGCCAGCTTCCGAAGGAGAAACCTTCGATGTAGGGGGCATGAAGTTGAAGATTCTTGAGACACCGGGACATTCGCCGGACAGCTTAAGTTTCATCCTTTTCTCTTCCGGAGAGCCATGGTGTGTGTTTACAGGAGACACGCTTTTTTACGGCAATGCCGGACGGACGGATCTTTTTGGAAAGGAGAAAGTTGTTGAAAACGCATCGCTTATGTTCGATTCACTCCAAAAGCTCCTTAAACTGAATGATGGAGTCATTGTATATCCTGCACATGGTTCGGGTTCAGCATGCGGCGGAAGCATGTCAGACATACCTGCAAGCACGATTGGATTTGAGAGGGTTTCCAATCCATATCTGGGATTGAACCGCGAGGAATTCCTCGAAAGAAAAAAGAACGAGATAATTCCACTGCCCCCTTATTTTGCACGGATGGCAGAACAGAACCAAAAAGGTCCGAATGCACCTGCAAATCAGGAAATAAAACCTATGGGCACTCTTGAGTTCGAGGAAGCGATGCATGAATGTACGATTGTTGACACGCGTTCGCCTCTTGGTTTTGCAGGCGGGCATTTAAAGGGTTCATACAATATCTGGCTTCACGGGATGGCAACATTCCCGGGCTGGATTCTTGATTACGAGAAGGATATTCTTCTCGTGACTGAAAGGCAGGAGGACGTTGAGCTTGCGCGGCTTGATCTTGCCAGGATTGGTTTTGATAAGGTCGGTGGTTACCTCTGTGAAGGCATTCAGAGCTGGTACAGCATGGGTTTGCCGCTTGAGAAAAGTGGCGTATTGACGGCAGGCGGTTTCCGCGATAAGTCAAAAGAGGAGGATATGTTCGTGCTGGATGTGCGCGATAAGGAAGAGTATGCAGAAGGGCATATTCCAGGTGCGGTGAATATTTATGTGGGAGAGCTTGAGGGAAGGGCGAACGATGTCCCCTCCGACCGCCAGGTTGTAACCGTATGCGCTTTAGGGAACAGGGCCGGGCTTGGCGCGAGCATCCTGAAGCGTCAGGGTTTTGAGAGGGTTTATAATCTCATCGGCGGCATGAGGGCATGGGAGGAGAAAGGGTATCCTGTAACACAGGAAGACAGTGATTAATGCAAGAGTCCTTTTTGCGTTATATTATACCGTTATATTCTTTATAATTAAAGATATTCAGAGTAATAAGGAAAAACCTTGAATCTCACAGAACTTTTATCAAACCACAGGGAAGCCTTCAGGCAGAAATTCATAGAAGCGCTTGCAAGAAAGAACTCGCTCACCCGGGAAGAGACTGCGGTTGAATTTAGAGATTTTATCGAACAATATGTTGATGAAAAATATAAACATGCAAAGCGACTTGTCAATAGGATAAATGAGATTGAAAAGCCAGTCTTTCTTAACATCAGGCGCGACAGGATGCGCGAGGACAGGTGCAAGATATGCGAAGCCAACGAACCCCATGTCCATGCAATCGAAAAAAAATATGGCGGCAGGATTGAATTATTCGAGGTCATTGAAGACAGGCCGGAGGGAGCGCTTTACCAGATAATCTTCCATGAAGAGGCCGAAGAAAAGAAAATGCCCCTTACGGCAGTAATAAATAAAGGGAATATCCTGAAATTCTGGGCTGGTAAAGCCGTTGAAGCAGCCGTATATGAGATATATATTAACAAAAGTCTTGCATAATTCTTGTATGATAATACAAAGAAAACTTAATATAACAACAGGATTAAAAGTGTACAACCACACGGAGGTGAATATATGTGCAGCGTAGGAGATGCCTTTAATATAGAAATACAAGCGCTTGATATAAAATGGTACAAGTGCGGTGATTGCAAAAACGAGTTCAGGTGCGTGAGCGTAAAGTCAAAACTTGAGTGTCCTTCATGTCATTCCAGCAATGTCAGCAGGCAGTATAAAGAAGAATGACCCCGCTAAATGAAAACGAAATGCTGCTCCTGCGTGGGAAAGAAGGGACGCTGGGTATAGTCAAGGCAGGAGAGAAGCAGTTTTTTCTTGAAACCGAAAAAGAGGAGATAATCTTGGCGCTGTCCCCGGATGACCTGCTTGTGGCATCGGGTTTCGGGACAGATAAAACGATTATTAACGGCCTGAAATGCGTACTTTACATGATTCGCGAGGTTGGTTCACCGTTTATTGTTCTCCCGAAAAAGCATCCTGCGTCAAAACGCCTCAAGATTGTTGTTTCCGCAGGCGACAGAACGCGGATAAGCTGCAGCATTATTCCCGGTACGCACCCCGAACAGGATATATTGTGCGGAAGCTCTGAGTTTGACGGGATTGAGATTTCAGGGGTAAAAGGCGGGGTGGAGTTCAAGAATTTAAAAGGCAGGAAAGTAGAAACGATTCCTTTTGAAATTTAAAAATTTAAATATCACAGTCAGGCAGTGAAAATGGACCCGGCGGGATTCGAACCCGCGGCCTTTGCGTTGCGAACGCAACGATCTACCCCTGATCTACAGGCCCTTTAATAAAAGGGAAAAAATGATTTAATATTTACATCCTGCCAAGTTCTTCCACAGAGACGCTTTCCACACCGCTCACTTTTCTGAAAGCCTCTTCAACCGTCTCTGTCCCGCCCTC
>JAPMTY010000056.1 GCA_026552835.1 Candidatus Methanoperedens sp. | reverse complement strand
TATTATAAATGAACCATCAGATATTGTCCCGCTTCTTCGTGCATTCGGTTCTGATGCACATAAAAAAGTTTTCGATTGCCTCCAAAACGGCTGGAAAACCGAAGAGGAGATAGAGAAAGAAATTGGATTTACACCGCGTGAGAGTCTTGACATTCTGAAGAAGAGCGGATTTGTCGAGAGCAAGTGGCGAATGCCGCAGCCCGGGAAAACCCCTGAAAAAGAATATCATTCGTCATATTCTAGGGTCCAGGTCAATTTCCAGTGCACTGTTGAAGATTTAAGCGACATGATAATGGTCACTTTTAAAAGCGATAGCGAAATAAGGGATTATATTGAGATAATAGAGAAAGAAGTCAAAGCCGGTAATCAATCAATGAACGGTCTGCAAAGAGTAGTAGATAAGAGTATTATGTTCATCCGCGCGGTCGCAAGGCGTTCACACATCCTGTCAGT
Source organism: Candidatus Methanoperedens sp. (assembly GCA_026552835.1). The sequence goes on along the minus strand of JAPMTY010000056.1, from coordinate 18,629 downwards.
GAAAGGACAGAGGATTGAACTGTTCGGGGAAACCGAATGAAAAACTTATGCAACCCCAACACTGCATAAAGGGGCGTAACCCTTTATGATACTGCGGAGTAAAAAAGAGATAACTAAATTCCAGATTCTTGTTGAAATAGCCGCACACCAGCCTGATGTAATGCAGAAAGAGATCGCTGATAAGATCGGCATAACGCCTCAGGCGGTTTCGGAATATATCAAAGACCTTGTTTCTGATGGGCTTTTATACTCTGACGGCAGGGTGCGTTACCGTGTTACCAAAAAAGGCATCGAGTGGGTCCTTGAAAGGGCGCAGGAGCTTAAAAAATATGCCCGTTTTGTCATGGAGGATATTGTAAGCCACGTTTCGGTCGCGACCGCAATTGCCATGGAAAAATTTAAAAAAGGACAAAAGGTCTCGCTCTGGATGGAGAACGGTTTGCTGTATGCAGGCTTAAAAGGCGATGTCACCGGTACTACAATATCAGATGCTGTGGAAGGAGAAGACGTCGGAGTGACGGATTTGAAGGGTATGATAAGTTTTACCCCGGTCAATATTACCATTTGCAAGGTGCCAAGGGTAGAAAAGGGCGGTTCCCGGAATGTGGATTACGAGATGCTAAAAAAACATGTTGAGAATAAGCCGTATATCGCAGCTATTGGCGTTGAGGCGCTGGTTTCTCTTCGTAAAATCAATATACAGCCCGGCATTCTATTCGGAGCCAAAGAATCAGTCGTGGAGGCGGCGTTTCATGGTCTTTCCTCTCTTGTGGTTTCGGTGGACGAGGAGGTTCCTTCACTGCTCAACAGGCTTGAGTCCGAGGGATTGAATTATGAGGTTGTGGATTTGGGGAAATAGCGGTCACAATTTTTTATAGATGATCACTCTAAGTTTTTCTATTATCGCCAGAATTTCTTTCATTTTTCTTTCCAGATACTCATCGGTTACGAAAAATCCGTTATAAGCGATACGATTTCTTGTCAATCTCAGGTCATCAAGGAGTGAAATCTCATGTCCTTTAAATTCCGGGTAATTTTTTTCCAGATATTCTATCAACTTTTTATGCGCCCCTTCTCCCTGTCAGGGATGGTTTTTATGATACCTTCTTCCATCAGAACACCTTCAGGTAGCCTTTTAAAATTGTCCCATTTATTATGTTGTTTTTCAATTCGTTGCTGAGTTCTCCGAAATCTTCACCAAAGAACAGGCTGATTTTTCTTTTTATTTTTTTCTCGAAATCCTGCAAATCCATCTTTGTTTCTTTGCACATAAGGTATAAGTCTATATCGCTTTTTATTGTATCTTCTCCTCGTGATGCAGAGCCGAACAAAATTATAACGTCAGGCATATATTCGCTATCAAGAAACTCTATTAAGCCTGAGTCTTTTAAGGTCATTATTGTATCTATTTTTTTCAGGAACCTGAATTTTTCGCTGTCCATGTTCGCCCGATAAACAGGATATGCATGTATCCTGTGTTTGGATAGTAAAACCAGTTCTTCATTATCCAGTTCGTCCAGATACCGCTTTACAGAGGTTGTGGCAAGATTCGTTATTCTGCCTATTTCTCTTAATTGGAATCCTGCGCCTTCAGGATTCGGGTTCTCAAAGAAGACCTTAAGCACTTTCCATTTGTTATATTTTTGTAACATATGTGACAATATTGTAACAACTGAAATATAAATGTTTTAGTCTTTTTCAAAAGCAACTACAGCGCGTCACGTGTATCACAACCATAACCAATCTTTTCACAACAAATAAGAATGTTTGTATAAAATTGTCCGATGGTTTTTTATCTTTTACTACCCTTATAGTCTTATTCCATCGGTCTGAAGGAGGCTTCATGGAGATTGAATTTGCGCCCCATGTTGAAGAAATAAAAAGGGCGCTCGATAACGAAGTAGATGAAAGTAATATTACTGCGGATTTAAAAAAGCTGCTTGAGTACAGGGTACCGCTTAGCGAAGCTAAGAGAAGCCTGATTAAGAAATACGGCGGCGGGGAAAAAACAATAATCAAGAAACTTAAGGATATACAAATCGGGGACCGCAACATCGAAGTAACCGGGCAGGTTCTCGAGATTGCCAAAAAAACAGTTAATATAAAAAATGTTGAAAAGACACTTTTTTCAGGGACTATATGCGATGAGACGACAGCAAGAAGTTTCACGGCATGGTCAGATTTTGACATTAAAGCGGGCGATGTAATAAGAGTCACACAGGCTTATGTGAGAAACTGGCAGGAACGGCCTGAGATAAATTTCGGGAACAAATCAAAAGTAACAAAACTCACTTCAAAGATTGAAATCAATCAGGAAAGCGAGATTAAAAAACTTGCAGAATTAAAGGACGGGGACATTAATGTCCATGCAGTGTTCACCATCCTGAATATGGAAACTCATGATATCAATACAAAAGACGGCGCTAAAAAAATCATAGGCGGCATCGCCGCAGATGAAAAAACCAAAATTCCATTTACGGCATGGGTAATACTTCCCGAGCTTGCAGCCGGGAATACGGTTGAAGTGAAAAACGCTTATATCAGGTCATTCCGGGGTGTTCCCTCCCTGAATATCAATGAAAACAGCACCGTAATAAAAGTCGATAAAAAGATGGAATATAAAGAAGCTGGCAGTGCCAGGATAGGAGATATCATCGAAAAAGACGGGGCTTACGATATTATAATCGAAGGGAACATCCTTTCAATAAGACCCGGGTCGGGATTGATAGCCCGCTGCCCGGAATGTTCACGTGTCATCCAAAAAGGCATGTGCCGTGTCCACGGTAAAGTGGATGAAAAAATGGACATGCGGATTAAGGCAATAATCGATGACGGAACAGGCGCATTAACGCTTGTTCTCGATGCGGGACTAACGCAGAAAATATGCGGATATACAATCGAGGAAGCGCAAAAGATGGCAAAAACAGCCATGTCCCAGAAAGCCGTGGAAGATGAAATCAAAAAGAAACTTATCGGAAAAATTCTCGCTGCAAGGGGCAATATGTCAAAAGGCGAATTCGGGATTACGCTTGTGGCAAATGATGTGTGGGAGCCGCAGGAAAAAACAAGAGAAAAAGCAAATGAACTGCTCGGAAGGATAGGGGGATAATATGGAAAAGACTGAAAAAATAATGGACAGGGAAATTGCATGGCGCATATTTGCCCACGAGTTTAACAGGTCAAATCTGCATGTCAGCGAGGGGGATGAGCGCGCCCCGAATTATATCATTACGCCAACCGGTGTAAAGTGCAACAGGCTCTTTATTGTCGGTGTAGTCACCGAGGTTGAGAACATAGGCAAGGACAATAACCTCTGGCGTGCACGCATAGCAGACCCTACTGGCGTGTTTACAGTTTATGCAGGGCAGTACCAGCCCGAAGCTGCTATTTTTTTGTCTGAATTGCAGGTGCCTGCATACGTAGCTATTGTGGGGAAAGCAAGAAAATACGAGCCTGAGGACGGAAGCGTCTATATATCGGTCAGGCCCGAGGAAATAAATACGGCTGATGAAAAGCAGAGGGATAGATGGGTTCTGGATACGGCAGAGCGCACGCTGGAGCGCATAAAACTTATGGAAGAAGCCTTAAACTCCGGTTTATCAGGCAATGAATTGAGGGAATTTTTGCAGAAAAAAGGAGCAAGCCCCCTGCTTGCTGATGGAGCAGCGCGTGCGCTCCAGCATTATAAAAACCTGGATAAAATCAAACTGGAACTTAAAAACGCCGTAATCCATGCAATAAAGACGATTACTACCGATAGCGGTGCCCAGGAAAAGACAGTTGGGAAGGAACAGGCGGAAAGCGTACAAGCGAGTGAGAGCTCGCAGAGTTCCATCAATGAGCCTGTTGAACAGGAACTCAGGATGGAAAAAATAAAAGAAGAAAAAGAAGAAGCGCAAAGCACGCAGGAACCCACTATTTCCGAGCCCGAAAAGGCGCCTGAACCCAAAGAAGCCATTGCTGCCATAATCGATAAACTTGATACAGGGAAGGGAATTTCTTATTCTTCGGTTGTTGAAACCGCGATGAATGCAGGTATTAAGCCCGAATCCGTGGAGGCCGGTATCAAGGAGCTTATGGATGAAGGAAGATGCTATGAGCCGAAAATCGGGGTGCTGCGGAAAGTCTGAGAATGGAAATCAATCCTCTGTTAAATGAACCTGCTCTTATCGTTGAAAACAATAAAAAGACGCTTGTAATCGCCGATGTGCACCTGGGGATAGAGTGGGAGCTTTACCATCGCGGTTTTTCAATTCCCAGCCAGGTTGAGAAGCGCAAAAAACGCATCTGCGATTATATTGGAAAAGTAAATCCCGACAGGATAGTCCTTCTCGGGGATATCAAACACAACGTTCCCAGGACATCATGGCAGGAAAAGAAGGAAGTCCCGGATTTCCTGAGGACAATAGCGGCGTTGGCGCCTGTGGATATCGTTCCGGGCAACCATGACGGGGACATAGATACTCTCATCCCTGAAAACGTGACGATGCATGAGATGAGAGGTTTTGTACTTGACGGCGCTGGTTATTTCCACGGTCATACATGGCCCGGCGCTGAATTGCTATCTGCATCACATGTTGTGATGTCGCACAACCACCCCACGATAAGGTTTACAGATACTCTTGGTCATGCTGTTTCTGAGGAGGTATGGATACGGACGCATTTTATTGAAAAAGCCATCAGGGAATATTATGGCGATATTGTGTGGAATGACCCGGAAGTTATTATAATGCCGGCATTTAATGAATTATGCGGGGGAATACCTTTTAACGAATCCATTCATGAAGAACTGCTTGGCCCGGTCTTTGCTCATCATGCGATTGAGCTTGAAAAAGCAACCGCATACCTTCTTGATAGCACGAACCTCGGCACAATCGGGAGCATCAGGAAGCTCGGGATAACAAAGCTGCGCAGGAACAGGAAAAGGTGAAAATTATGAAATCCTCAAATATTGCATGGGAACAGGATAAAAATTTCATTTTCTGGTGCCGCAAGTGCAACATCCCATTGCTTGAGGAAGAGTGCGGCATATGCCATGAAAAAGGCGCTCAAATCGAGCTTTCCCAGCCCGGAGACGTGCGGTTTTCCTCTCAGCATGAAAAAAAAATAATAGATAGCCTGATGCTGGAGCTTTTTGGCAGCAATCCTCTTGCAGGAAAACTCATCCTTCTTAACAAAATTCCAGGTGAGGACAAGACAGATGAAATGCTCGTAGACGGGATTCGTTTCGGTGTGTTGAGATTCGATATGAAAGAACTCACTTTCAAACTCGACCTCATGGTTGAAGGGGCTTCTGCGCTCGTAAATTCAGACATATCCAGTAAACTTATTAAAGTCTCCTCAGGCGGGCGGCATCTGAGCGGGAAAAACATCGATGGGACAGAGGTCCTTGAATGCTCGGATGACATCAGGAAAGGAGATATCGTTCTTGTAACCTCCAAAAACTTAAGCGGGTTTGGCATCTCGTATCGCGACAGTGTTGAATTGAAAAATCCCGGGCAGGCATTAAAGATCAGGAAAATCGAAGCTCAAAAAGTGAGTTTCCTTCCAGGGAACCCATCCATGGATGAAATTATCCGCGCCAATGCGCCTCACATGAAAAGGCTTGTCAGGGATGCTGTAAATACCATCAGGGGAATCGCAAATCAGAAAGAATTCAGGGATTCTCCGGTCTATGTTTCTTTTTCAGGCGGCAAGGACAGCCTTACAACGCTTGACCTCACGCGAAGCGCAGTGAAAAAGCCAATAAAAGTATTTTTTGCAAACACCGGCATAGAATTCCCTGAAACCGTGGAGTTTGTAAGAAAGTTTTGCAAAGACAACAATATCGAGCTTATCGAAGTGGAAACAAAAGAGGCTTTCTGGGAGAATCTTCCGAGTTTCGGACCTCCTGCCAAGGATTTCAGATGGTGCTGCAAGGTCTGCAAACTTGCGCCTATCAATTCCGTCATAGAAGAATGCACGCGCGGAGGGGGAAAGTGCTTGACAATTGACGGGAAAAGGAAATATGAGTCCTTCACACGTTCGCGGATAGCACCGAAAGAGGAGAATCCGTTCATACCGGGACAGGTGAGCGTGTTCCCGATACGCGACTGGCGCGCCATCGAAGTGTGGCTCTATATTTATTACAGGAAACTTGAATTCAATCCATTGTACGAGCTTGGTTTTGAACGCGTGGGATGCTGGCTCTGCCCTGCTGAACTCAGCGCGGAATATTACAGGGTCAGGGAATTGCATCCTGACCTATTCGCGCGTTGGAATGATTACCTTTTGAACTGGGCAAAAGAGCACGGACTTGCCGATGAATTCATAGGGCATGGATTCTGGCGCTGGAAAATATTGCCGCCCAAGATGATTCGGCTTGCCGGGGAGCTGAAAATCAGTACGGCATTAAAGGGCAAAAAAGAAGAGTTCGGCATCGTGGTGACAGGCGGGGTTTCGCCCTGCAAGACGGGAGGATATACGATGGAAGGGAAAGTCTCAGGGCTTACACTCGATGAAGTACAGAATATCGCCAACATTCTCGGTGATAATATATTCTCAGAAGACCTCGGTGTACTTTTGGTTAAGACAAAAGGGTCAAGCATCAAGATATTCTCGTCAGGCCATATTTCTGTGAATGCGCCTAATGAAAAAGAGGCCCTGTCGCTTTTCGAGATTGCGGCAAAGCAATTAATCAGGGCTAAAAAGTGCACAAAGTGCGGAGTGTGCCTGAAAGTTTGTCCTGTGGATGCTATCTTTATCGAGCCGCAGCTTAAAATAAGCAAAGAGTGCACACGATGCGGGAAATGTACTGAATCATGCGTTGTTGTGAAGTATTTTGACAGGCTTTTGCCGCAATTCAGCCGGAGAAATACCCTGCAATCACCGGCGTCACATAAGATTCAATAATAGCGGCCACAAAAAGAAGAGGAAGTATCCGCACCAGAAAAAACCACAGTCCCTGCACAAATTCCTGTTTCAGGTTCGTCCTTTCACCTTTTAAAAGCCGATACACCTCATACCCGAGCCGAAGCCCGATGGCAGCGCTAAGAAACACCATGGGCAATTCTATGATACCGTGGGGAAGGACGGCTGCAAGCACAAAAAGAATCCCCTTTTCTGTTGAAAAAACCTCAGCAACCATCCCTAAGAATAATCCATTCACTGCTATAATAAAAATTGGAATGAAACCAAGACCGATGCCAAGCACAAGAGCCAGCAGGCTGTTAGTTGCATTGTTCTTGAAAATTTCAAGCATTCTTCCAAAAGGGTCAAGTTGTGTAATCCATCCGAACGTCTTCTTGAATAAATCAATATAATATGTTGATTTTTCAGGGTTCGTTATTGATACCAGTACACCGATAATCAAAAAGGCTATGAAAACCACGGTGACTGCAAGAATATATTTCCTTAAAGAATACAGATATTCGGTATCTTTTTGCATCTCATACCCCCATCAAAATCCGAAGTGTGTTCCTGGCCGCCGGGGAAAGCCCGAGCACCAGTATGGCAAGTTTCATCAAAGCTATAAGTTTCTTTTCTTTTTGGGCATCAAATTTGTAATCCAGCATATAAAGCACAGGTATGAACACGAGCAATTTAAGCGGATACATCACAAGCGAGGGGTGGTCCGTATAATTTCCTGCCATGTCAATAAAAAATGTTGGAGCCACATGCTTTTCATAATATCCGAGCCAGTCGATTCCGATAAATGTAGAAGAGGCATCCAGCAGATGGGTGAAGAGTATAGAGATATTGAGTTTATCCGTAAGAAGTGCGAACTTGAATTGCCGGGATACGAGATATACAATACCGGTCGTTATAATCCCTAAAATCAATATGGCTATAGCGGGAATGGGATTTGTTATTTTATCCACAGCCAGGAGCGCTGCTATATTGATAGCAGTCCATACAAGCCCCGCATATCCGAAAAACGCATGGTAATCCTTGATTTTCCCTTTCCGTTCAAGGGCAATGGAAAGCACGAGTATGCCCACCGTCACCGCAAACATGAAAAAATAGATGATGGGCGTTATAAAGAGATATTCAAGCGGCGGCGTGAAGGCTTTTGAATCCTCAAGCACGCGCAATGATGAGCCCGCAAGAATATACGGCGTCACTGCAATCATGAATCGCGTATCGATGTCCACATCAAGTTTTTCCAGTAACTTTAAGACTCCGAAAAGGCTTATACCAAGCAGAATTGCATAAGTGAGCGTGTCCACAATATTGTAGGACGTATCGTAAATTATGCCGTTTATGTAATACTTATATATATACTCCCAGACGGTATTTATTATATCCATATCGAGAGCCTATGAATGAGAAAAACCATAAAAACAAATGGATGCAGCTGCCAAGAAATGTAGTCGTTGGTCATGGTGTTATCAATGACACAGGTAAGGTTTGTAAAGACCTTAAGCTTAATGGGAATGCGCTCATAGTAGCCGGGGGCACGACATTTAAAGCGGCAGGGAAAACGGTTGCCGTATCCCTTGAAGATTCTGGTTTTAATGTAGATTTTGCGAAGGTTGAAAATCCCACGCTGGATGAGGTCAATAAAGTTGAGAATATCTCAAAAGAGGTAAAAGCAGAATTTTTGTTAGGCGTGGGGGGCGGGAAATCCATTGATATCGCCAAGCTTGCCTCCATGCACCTTGACATGCCATTCATCAGCGTCCCTACAGCGGCATCGCATGATGGTATAGTTTCTTCGCGCGCCTCCATCATTCGAAATAATAAAACCGTTTCAGAAGCTGCACAGACCCCTCTTGCGGTTGTTGCTGATACCGCTATCATTGCGGCTGCACCTTACCGTCTCCTTGCAGCAGGATGCGGAGACATCATTTCCAATTACACTGCTGTCCGGGACTGGGAGCTTGCACACAGGCTTCGCGATGAACCCTTCAGCGAATACGCCTCCATAATCTCAAAGCTGACCGCGAAAGTATTGATTGATTCTGCAGGGTTGATAAAACCGGGACTGGAAGAATCGGCATGGACTGTAATGAAAGCTCTTGTGGCAAGCGGTGTTGCTATGAGCATTGCGGGTTCGTCGCGCCCGGCAAGCGGCTCCGAGCACAAGTTCAGCCATGCTCTGGATGAGATTGCCCCTAAACCCGCGCTTCATGGCGAGCAGTGCGGTGTGGGAACGATAATGATGATGTACCTGCACGGCGGTGACTGGCAGGAAATCCGCACAGCACTAAAGGCAATCGGTGCGCCCACAAATGCTTCCGAACTCGGGATAGAGGAAGAGCATATTATTAAAGCGCTCCTTCATGCACACGAGATCCGTCCTGAGAGATATACCATACTCGGGACAGGACTGACACGGGAAGCGGCCGAGAAAGTGGCAAAGATTACAAAAGTGATATAATTATTATAAAATATTAAAATCAGGTGAAATCATATGGAAGAATCAGATACAATAATAACTTTGATAGGAACAAAACTTGCAAAAATCGGGAACGAGTTCATTTATAAAGGCGGCGCAAAAGAATGCGAGCCGTGTAAACTCAATAAAACGTGTTTGAGTCTCAATCCCGGAAGTAAATACAGGATAACCGGTATTCGAACCGGGGGAAAACTTGAGTGTTTTGTGCATGATTCCGGCGTTTGCGCCGTAGAGGTAATCGAGGCGCCGATAATGATGGCTATCGAATCCAGAAAAGCGATAAAAGGCTCAAAAATAGTGTATGACCCCGTCTCGTGTAATCTCATAAGCTGCGAAAATTCCAGATTATGCCGCATTTCAGGGCTCAAGCCGGGTGATAAATTCACAATAATGAACGTGGAGGGCGACATAAGCGAACCTTGCAGGAAAGGTTTTTCATTGAAAATGGTAGAGGTTAAAAGGTAATATGTTAAAAAATATCAATCAGAATACATGCATGGGTTGTGGAATTGACCTTGCGGGTAAGAAAAGGACTCCCGTATATTCAGCGAGACTTGCGGTCATGGGATACAGGTGCGAAGCATGTAATGAGAAAAGCAAATCCCCAGGGCAAAAAAAGAGGGAGGAAGAAATCAGCAAACTCACAAAAGAAGTGCCCAAACTTGAAAACCCGAACATGGACATCAGGAAGTCAATGAACAAATAATGCATTTTTGGTAAATTATATAACATGATGATTCATATAAACAAAAAAAATGATTAAGAAATGCCCGAATCACGGATTCTTTAGAGGAGAAACCTGCAGTTGCGGTGAAGCAGGAACTATCATACTTACTGACGAGCAGACAGAAAGGCTTGGCAGATTTATCTCAGGGGCGCTGCGGCATTTCCCGGATGATCTCGGCCTGGCAATGAACCAGCACGGATGGGTGGATGTGGATGTCCTTATTGACGCCATGAGGACGAGATACAAGTGGTCAACCAAGGAAAAACTTTATTCGATTATCGAATCGGATGAGAAAGGCAGGTATGAGCTAAAGGGCAATAAAATCAGGGCGCGATATGGTCATTCGGTTGATGTAGACCTTGATTATCCTGAAAATACGCTGCCGCAGCTTTACTATGGGGCAAGCCGCGAGGAAGTTGATATCCTGCTTGAAAAGGGGATAAAACCAATGAAACAGCGGTATGTGCACCTGAGCACGTCTGTGGAAAAAGCAAGGGAAGTTGCAAAGATACATACTGATGACCCGGTATTGCTGGTAATAAATGCTGAACAGGCCCGCAACGACGGAGTAACCATGCTTTCAGCTACTGAAAATATCGTCCTTTCCGAGGAGATTCCGCCGCAATATCTGGGTTTATTGCAGGAATAATGTAACGACTAGGATATTTTTACAGTAAGCTATTTAAATCCGGAATAATATTCTTATTATTACTTAGAAAAATGGCGCTTTTGCGTCATGGGGATTCTAAATGAAGGGTTGGGTTTGAAAAGTAGACAAGGAATCAGTTCATGCTGGCATAATAAGTTACAGGGAGCCCTGTTCTTATCAGCATTTTTGACATGGGGCCTTGGCGATGCAGTTACCAGTTTATGGATGATTGAACACCGCGGTATTACGGGAGAGGCGAATCTGATTGCACAGTATATGATTACCAATTATGGCGCTTCAAGTTTTATAGCAATGAAAATATGGTTCACAACCATAGTTCTTTTTTTTATCCCTTTTTTAATACAAAAAAGGTCAGAGCAACCAGTTTACTGGATGATTAACGGATATTATCTCTCTTTTTTTGTTGCAGGGGTATTAGCTATGATTCTCAATATGCAGGCGGCTCTGAATGAAGCGCTTCTCCTTCAACCAGAACAGGTGATATTTTTATTTTTAAGTTTGATTTTTATATTGACCAGCGTTGGAGAAGAAGTTGATAAACGGACAAACCCGAGGATAGGAAACTATTTTGATTGCTTCTTGTCTGATATTGCAAAAGTCCTGACGTTCATTACTAATCGTAATTAGCTTAATAGTTTCAAAAACATGCTAAAATTATGGTTTTGGAAGATTGAGGGTGATCAAAGCTATTAAAGCAAGGCTCCACAATGCGATTTTCCCTTTTGTTAATCTCATGTTCGAGAATATATTTGTCATTGAATTACCTGTTATCCTTTGATATAGTGTCTGTCATCATTAGTAATAAAGGTTTCTGATAGGTCTGAGTGGTTTCGTCCAAGTATGAGCATTTTAGGCTAGGTGAGTTTTCTTACAGTAAATGCAGCACTGCTATATGGTTCGTGGGATACCGCTCGTATCAATAAGGATTTGAATATTATTATACTGCAGAAGGGATTTTTACACAGGTTATTTTTTCGGTATTACATTAGCCGTAAGTGATGGGTTAAGCTCGTACTGTTGTATTTCTCGCTGCATGGCAATTGATGCATGACTTTTCCTGATGGCAATCAGTGCATGCCTTGCCTGCAAATGAAACCTGTGTCTTATGGGTCGAAAGCCAGTCTTTGGGATGAGCGTTGGCATGACAGTTATTACAGATAGCCGTTATATTTGCAGGGTGTTTGACATCGGAGTGACAGTTTGTGCATGTAACTGAAACCGGATGGTCACTATGGCTGAAATTGACTCCATTAAAATTAATATTGGGAGAAAAAATGCGCGTTTCATGGCAAATAAGACAATTTTTATCCAATACTTTTGCAAATAATGGATCTGAAGTATCTCCAGAGGTGGTTTCATAGTTGTACATTTGCATAAGCCCGTTAATCTTGCCTTTTATATGACCTATCAATCCCGGTTCATAATGGCAATTGATGCACGCAACATCCTTATGCGCTGATATGCTCCATGAGTCGTAGTAAGGTCTCATGATATGGCAATTCTTTCCGCAAAAATCTGGATTTTCAGTGATTGCAAGCAACTTTTCAGTAATAACCACACCTGCCGAAAGGAGAACCACTAATGAAATTATAATCGGGAGCTTGTTTGCTGAAATCCAACTCTTAATAGCTGCTTTAAGCGATATATTATCCATCGGTTTACCGTTTTTTAATTTGTTTATCTCCTTATCATTCATTTAAATATACCCCATTTCCAATCCTGATGCATCCATATCCGACTTACGGCAAGTCGTAAAGCTGCGAAATCTGTATAATATCATTATTTCCCTTGGTTAATAAATTAGATTATTCTTATTGAAGATAATATTACCTCAAGACAAAACCAAAACCCTTGGATGCAGCCAAACAGTAGTAGTAGTTACACCGGGGCGTTCTTTGAACGCCCCTCTTACAACCGATAACTTTACAGAGCCGTGTCCGCAGGCAACTACAAGACGGCTAATTGTTCAGAGCTCCTTGGTTGATCCAATCGGCAATGGCTTGGATCTGAGCGGCAGTAAGCGATTTGCTGGGAGGCATAATGGGTACCCCGTTGCCGGTTACAGATTGATACAGGAGGCTCCCTGCGGCGTTGCCCGGGACGACGGTCTTAAGCGTATTCGCATAGCTACTAAAGGAATATCCTGACGTTGGATGGCATCCGCAGGACTTACTCAGGATTGTCGTGTATATGGTTGCCGAGTAGCTCACCTGACTCGTAGCTGCTGTTGTTGTTGCTGTTGTACTTGCCGTCTTGGTCACCCCTCCATTGGTGGCGGTCACTGTTATTGTTGTAGTTCCTGCCGATACGGCTGTGAACAATCCTGCACTGTTGATGGTGCCGACTGTGGGGCTGTTGCTTAACCATGATACTGTTGCGCTTATCGCAGCATTGTTCTGGTCAAGAGTTGTAGCCGTGAACTGTTGTGTGGCGCCTGCAACGACTGACGGGTTCAACGGTGAAATCGTTACTGTGGTCAGAACCGGCGCGGCAGTTACAGTTACAGTGGTGCTGGCTGTTTTAGTCACACCTCCGTTGGTAGCCGTCATGGTTATTGTTGTAGTTCCTGCCGATACGGCTGTGAACAATCCTGCACTGTTAATCGTGCCGACTGTGGGGCTGTTGCTTAACCATGATACCGTTGCGCTTATCGCAGCATTGTTCTGGTCAAGAGTTGCAGCTGTGAACTGTTTTGTGGCGCCTGCAAGGACTGAGGGGGTAGACGGTGAAATTGTTACTGTGGTCAGAACAGGTGCAACAGCAGTAGCAGTTACAGTTGCAGTGATACTGGCCGTTATCACAGCTCCGTTGGTAGCGGTCACTTTTATTGTTGTAGTTCCTGCCGATACGGCTGTGAACAAACCTGATGTTCTGCCGATCGTGCCGACTGCGGTGTTGCTGCTTGACCATGATACCGTTGCGCTTATCGCAGCATTGTTCTGGTCAAGAGTTGCAGCCGTGAACTGTTGTGTGGCGCCTGCAACGACTGAGGGGGTAGACGGTGAAATTGTTACTGTGGTCAGAACCGGCGCGGCAGTTACAGTTACAGTGGTGCTGGCTGTTTTAGTCACCCCTCCATTGGTGGCGGTCACTGTTATTGTTGTAGTTCCTGCCGATACGGCTGTGAACAACCCAGTACTGCTGATCGTGCCGACTGCGGAGGGGTTGCTTGACCACGATACCGTCGCGCTTATCGAAGCACCGTTCTGGTCAAGAGTTGTAGCCGTGAACTGTTGTGTGGCGCCTGCAGCGACTGACGGGTTCAACGGTGAAATCGTTACTGTAGTCAGAACCGGCGCAGCAGTTACAGTTACAGTGGTGCTGGCTGTTTTAGTCGCAGCTCCATTGGTAGCGGTTACAGTTATTGTTGTGGTGCCTGCCGTCAGGGCTGTAAACAGACCTGCACTGTTGATTGTGCCGACTGTGGGGGTACTGCTTAACCATGATACTGTTGCGCTTATCGCAGCATTGTTCTGGTCAAGAGGTGCAGCCGTGAACTGTTGTGTATTGCCTGCAAGGACTGAGGGGGCCAACGGTGAAATCGTTACTGTACTTAGAACCGGTACAGCCAGGGCGGTTTCAATAGCCTGGATTTGTGCGGTGCTCAATGTAGATAGAGAGCCCATACCACCCGCGTTTGAATTGATGGCATTTTGTATCTGTGTAGCGGTTCTTCCAAGCTTATTAGAATTTGGTAGTTGTCCATGCCCACAACTAACACAGTTTGTATTATATAATGCCGTTCCGTCAAGAGACGTTGACGTAGGTGTCGGCGTCGGGGTTGGTGTTGGTGTCGGGGTTGGCGGGACATACAGGACGGTTGCAATAGCCTGAAGCTGCACCGAAGTCAGGGAGATGAAATTCATTTTAGCAACAGTGTTGATGGCATTCTGAATATCACCCGCCGTTTTTCCGAGCTTGGTGGAAGTGGCGAGAGACCCATGGCAGCCTGCGCAGTTGCCCGCGTAAAGTGATGCCCCATCGAGAGTGAGAGTCGGCGTCGGGATTGGTGTTAGCGACGCACCCAGGGCGATTGCGATACCCTGGACCTGCGCAGAATTCAGGGAAGAGAGGGATTTCATAGCTGGAACATTGCTGATGGATTTCTTAATCTGGTCTAACGTTCTTCCCGATTTTGTTGAAGATGCCAGCGGGTTATGACACCCCTGGCAGTAGCTGGCGTAAAGTGCCGCCCTGTCAAGAGCAGTAGTCGGTGAAGAAGTTGGAGACACAGCCAGAGCGGTTGAGATAGCCTGGAGTTGCACCATTTTCAGTGAGGAGATAGATTTCATTTCAGGGACTGTGTTGATTGCAATTTGAATCTGCGCCGCCGTAGCACCCAGCTTGCTGGAAGATGTCAGTGGGTTGTGGCAGTCCTGGCAGTAGCTGGAGTATAATGTCGCCCCGTCGAGAGCCGGTGTCTGTTTTGGGGTTAATGGATTGTCGAGTGCATTGCCTGGGAAAGTCCTGGCATTGATTTCAGCAATGTTGGTAAATCTATCTAAATCCGAGTCGTTTGACTCTATCGCTGTAAAGTTATGCCCATTGTTCGCAAAATCTGTACCATAGGGGTTCAATGGTCCTCCGCCGGACGGGTTGATATGACAGAGCTCGCAAGTATCAATATTTGATCCTGCAGCGTCAGGGTACGTTTTTTCAAAGCTTGTGAGATAGCCGCACGCACTCAAAGCCCCTGGAATTAATAAAGCAATCACTACGACAGGTATTAACCCAAATAATAGTTTTTTATTCATTTTTGTATCTCCTTATTTTTTAGACTTGCACCTTTTTCTAGTCTTTCCGTCTCAGGGGAGAATTCCCAAGGTCGCACCATGCAGCATTCATGCATGGCCCATGGAAAGGAGGAAAGGGCGCGAAATAATTGGTAATTGGCAATGTCATCTTACCCGTTTGATAGTATCTATCACTGGTACTCATCTCACAAAGTTCAATTAACATATCTTCCGTTTTCATTTATGATTCTCCTATTAACTTTTTTATATCAAACCTATGCGTTTTTCATCAGATTCTTTTTTTTCTGATTGCTTGATGCAATAAAGCATCTTTACCGAGTAAAAGTAAGTATATCAATTCTTAATTTAAGCATACCGAGAGTTTTTCATGGTTTTTCAGTTTTTAAGATTTATAAGAACTTATTTTAGTTTTTTAAAGTTGATTAAGATGTTTTTTTAAATTAAAAGTCTAATTAATAATTAGCATATTAAAACATCCTCTCCAATTACCCAGATAGTAGTGAGTAATGTGAAAGCTGTTAGTAATTGATTTAAAAATGATTAGTATCTGGCTATCGTTATAAAACCCGTGTGACCCACTCTCGCTGTTGCAGGGCGTGTTCCCCTATCGGTGAAACTAATCTCTCTTTCCATGGTCTCGACGGTCTTAAGCTCGGTGAAATTTGTTTTCCCGATTGCCTCCCTTATATCCTTTGTTTGTTCGAAAAAAGGTGAGTATGCAGCAAGAAAACCGCCCGGAAAAAGGATGCGCGGTACGTGCGGGACGACCTGCGATGCAGAAATAGTGTCAAGGGTCACCAAGTCGAACTTCTCATCCAGTTTCTGTATTTCTTGAACGATATCCCCATGGCGCAGTTCAATATTGGATAGACCCGCCTGGGCAAAGTTTTCCCTCGCAATTTCCAGGAATTCCTCCCTTATTTCATACGTTACAACTTTCTTGGCAATACTTCCAAGGTAAATGGCAAGGATGCCTGAACCCGTGCCCGCGTCCAGTACGCTGTCGGAGGAACATAGGCCGGTGTTTGCAATAATCACGCCAATATCCTTTGGCATCATGGGCGCCCCGCTTCGTTTTGCGTACTTGAAAAAATCCGGGGCTTTAGGTTTCCTGACAATGAATTCGACGCCCAGGTGCGAGCTTATCGTATCTCCAACTGTTTTTGTTTTAAGCTCATCCAGTTTTATTATGCCGAGGTCTGTATGAAGTTCGCCCTCCCGCATGACAAAATACTCTTTTATCTTTCCATTCCGGAACGTCTTTAGAATTACAGGTGTATCCATTATTTCGCCGCTGGGATAATATAGAACTTAATAGATATAGAATACGTGGTTAGCATGGATGAAATCAGGATACAGGATAAAAAATATTCTTCAAAAACCTTGGAGCTTCTGGCAGGCCAGAAGGGTGCGGATATCGAAAAAATCCATGAAAATGTTCTTATTATTGCCGAAGTCGTGGATGACCCTGACCAGTTGCCCTATGTTATAGAAGGTATAAAATCGCTTGAAATCGATGATATGGATAAGTTCAGGTTCGTTCTCCTGCGTGTACAGGTGGATTCGCACCTGCACATGAATGAAGACCTTGGAAAGTACATGAAGCGTCTTTATGTTTCGCAGGTGATTGAAAAATTGCTTTATGGCGAGCTGCTTCTTGAGGAAGGGGAAGAGGAAGATGAGGACGACGAGGATGATTGAACTCATGTGAGCCTGCAAAATTATAAGAAAATCGCAAAAATAGTCGATTTAAAAAGCTCATATCTTATATACCATAAACAACATCAGAACGCCTCAATGGTCACGTATGCCGACAGGATAAATTCATTGCCCCCTTACTTATTCGCGAGCATAGACAAAGCAAGAGCCGAGGCTGTCAGGAAAGGCGTGGATGTCATTAACCTGAGCATAGGCGACCCTGATTTACCCACTCCGCCGCATATCGTGGAAGCAATGAAAAAATCCCTCGAGAATCCTGCCCGCCACCGTTATCCTTCGTATGAAGGAATGCTGTCATTTAGAAAAGCGGCAGCAGCCTGGTACAAAAAGACCATGAACGTTGAACTTGACCCTGAAAACGAGGTTCTCACGCTCATAGGTTCAAAAGAGGGGATAGCCCATATCCCGCTTGCATTCTTAAACCCGGGTGATATTTCACTCGTTCCCGACCCGGGATATCCTGTGTACAACATCGGCTCAATACTCGCGAATGGCAAACCCCATAAGATGCCCCTCCTTGCAGAGAACGATTTCCTTCCCGACCTTGACGCCATTCCAGCCAGTATCGCGAAAAAAGCAAAGCTCATGTTTATAAATTATCCCAATAATCCCACCGCGGCTACGGCTTCTATCAGCTTTTTTGAGGAAGTCGTGGATTTTGCAAATGAAAATGAAATCATAGTGATTCACGATAATGCATACTCGGAAATGACCTTCGACGCTTACAGGGCGCCCAGTTTCCTCAACGTCAGCGGGGCAAAGGACGTGGGCATTGAAGTGCATTCCCTGTCAAAAACATATAATATGACCGGCTGGCGGCTTGGGTTTGCGGTCGGGAACAGCGAGATACTTGCAGGTCTTGGGAAGGTTAAAACAAACGTGGACTCAGGCGCATTCGAAGCTGTACAGGAAGCCGGCATTGCCGCCCTTTCAGGTGCGCAGGATTGCGTCCGCGAAACGAACCAGATATACAGGGAAAGGCGCGATGCGCTTCTTGCCGGCCTGAAGAGCCTCGGACTTCCCGTAAAAACCCCTAAAGCCACGTTCTATGTATGGGTGCATGTAAACGGCAGCTCATCGGAATTTGCGAAGATGCTTCTTGAAAAAGCAGGGATAGTTGCCACTCCTGGCGTGGGGTTCGGTGGATCGGGCGAAGGGTATGTCAGGTTTGCCCTGACGCAGCCTGTGGAAAGGATAAACGAAGCGGTTGAAAGAATGCGTAAACTGGATATTTGAAGGGGAATCAGTTAAAATTAAATGACTTTTGATACATTAAAGGCAAAATCTATCTATAATCAGTTCAAGTTGAGAAGGAATATGCGTTTAAATAGAAACACTTTTCAAGTATTTCTTTCATGGATGTGAGTAATGGAAATTGAG
>JAPMTY010000054.1 GCA_026552835.1 Candidatus Methanoperedens sp. | reverse complement strand
TGGGCATATCGAAAACGTCCATAGTTATGTGGTTGCGGTGAGGCATCGGGCCGTCAAAATAATACGGAAGGGCTGTTTCCCCGCCGAGCTTTATTGTGCTTTTTCTCGTTCCGCCATCGTATGATGTTGCTCCCAGCACGACTTCCTGTATCGGGGTTTTCCATTCTTCTATTTTGCCCACGCTGAATCTGGATTCAATCAACTTACTGAGCCTTGCAGGCTTTGCAGGGGCAGCGCCGAGCACCTGGTCAACGGGATAACCCAGAATCCTGGAAATATTCATCAAATGAAGTGCAAGCTGGGCTGTCTCATGCCCGAGCGCATAAGCCATCTGCGGGTTCATTCCCATTTGCCCAAGGTCTATCTCCACATCACCTTCTATCTTTACACCTTCAAGTGCCTGAATATCCCCGCCGAACAGGCTTCCAAGTTCCGAGAGTTTAATCTTTTTAGTCATTTTTACATCCCATTTAGCACTATTAATCGTCCCAGATAGGAGTGGCTACATATATAATTTTATATTCAGGATTTGCAAACATTAAGCGTGAAGTCAAATCATCAGTCTATTGCCTGTTTCTGAGATAATTATTTATACTATCATAGCGATAGCCAACTTCCCCAAATAGAGGAAAAATGCCTGAATATACACTGTTCTTAGGTTGCATCATCCCCGCCCGCTTTCCTTTCATGGAAAAGTCAACACGTCTTGTCATGTCAAAACTCGGCTGTGTTCTCCACGACCTTGAAGGGGCGACCTGCTGCCCTACAAAAAGCATCATAAAGCCACTTGGCGACATGACATGGTACGTGACTGCGGCAAGGAACCTCGCTCTGGCTGAGAAGGCAGGTCACGATTTACTCATACCCTGCAACGGCTGTTACAGCACTTTAAAATCCGTTGAAGTCGAAATGAGGATAAATCCCGGCCTTCGGGAAGAAGTGAATACAATACTTTCCTCGGCGGGACTTGAATACAACGGGACAATCGAAGTAAAGCATCTTGTTGAAGTGCTGCATGACGAAATAGGCATACCGAAAATAAAGCAGCACATCAAGAAACCATTTGACGGTATGAAGATTGCAGCGCACGCCGGATGCCATATGCTCCGCCCAAGTTCTTCTATATTTTTTGACGATCCCAACAAGCCTAAGAAGTTCGATGCATTGATAGATGCACTCGGGGCAAAGAGCATCGAATATGAAACAAAGATGCTATGCTGCGGCGGTAACCTGAACGCTGCCGACGAGCCAGAGGAAGCCACTGCCCTTGCACGCATGAAGCTCCTTGAGGTCTCAAAAAAGGCAGATGCGATTTCCCTCACATGCCCATCGTGCTTTATGCAGTATGATTCACGCCAGTATCTTATGCAGAAAAGCGGTGAGAAATTGAACGTTCCGATTCTATACTATCCCGAATTGCTCGGGCTTGCTATGGGTTTCACGACAGAAGAACTTGGCATGGACATGCACAGGATAGACGCTGCCGAATTCCTGGCGAAATGGGATTCAAGATATAACTACCTTAAGAAACTCAAAGAGGTATTCGACCTTCCTGCAATCCGGAAGTGCTATGAGTGCGGAGCCTGCGTAAACGACTGCCCGGTTGTGAAGATTAACCCAGAATTCAATCCCAACGAGATAATCGGAAAACTGCTTTCCGGAGACCTTGAAGCTGTAATTGAATCGCATAACATATGGCGGTGCGTGGATTGCTATACATGTTATGAACTCTGCCCGCAGAAAATGGGCATGAATAAGATATTTGATAAATTAAAGCATATCGCTCTTGAGAGAGGAAAAGGGCCGAAAGGCTTTGCAGCCAGCATTGAGATGTTCAAGAAAGACGGGAGACTGGGAGAGCCAACGTCTGTCAGGAAGAAATTGAAACTTCCCGAGCCGCCAAAAAGCGGGGCAGAGGAATTAAAAAAATTGTTAAATCATATCAATCAAAAAGGAGAAGAAAATGAAGTGTGACGGAATTCCATCAGGATGTGCAATATCCGGAATGATGAGTGAGCAAGGAAGACGCATTGACGGCAGGATTATAATACAATCCATTGCCTGTATGCATGACCGCTCAAACGGGCTTGGCGGTGGATTTGCAGCTTATGGTATTTATCCGAAACGAAAAGATATGTATGCTTTTCACATGATGTATGACAACATGGAAGCAAAAGAAGCCACGGAGGAGTTCTTCAAGGACTACTTTAATGTGGACAAGGACGAGCCTATACCCACACAGCGGCAAAATGGCATTTCAAACCCTCCCATACTCTGGCGTTATTTCCTTGAAGTGCCCGAGAACAAGCTTGAGTTCCTCACAGAAAGGGATTATGTCACGAATACAGTGATGAAAATCAATTCCGAGATAGAAGGGGCCTTTGTTGCATCAAGCGGCAAGAACATGGGCGCATTCAAAGGCGTGGGGTATCCTGAAGATATAGGCAGGTTCTACAAACTGGAAGATTACAGCGCGTACATCTGGACTGCCCACGGCAGGTTCCCAACTAACACGCCAGGCTGGTGGGGCGGAGCTCATCCATTTACCCTGCTTGACTGGTCAGTGGTTCATAACGGCGAGATCTCTTCATACGGAATCAACAAGCGTTACCTTGAGATGTTCGGCTATAAGCTTGAATTAAGGACCGACACCGAGGTTATCGCCTACCTGATTGACCTGCTCGTGCGGCGGCATAAGCTTCCCATTGATAAAGCCGTAATGTGCCTCGCATCGCCGTTCTGGAAGGATATAGACAGGATGGAACCCGAGCAAAAGAAAACCGCCACTATGCTGCGCCAGGTTTATGGAAGTACGCTTTTAAACGGGCCATTCAGCATAATCATAGGGCACAGCAATGGAATGATAGGATTGAACGACAGGATTAAGCTTCGCCCCATGACAGCAGCCCGAAAGGACGATATGTTATATATGGCTTCTGAAGAATCGGCTATCAGGGAGATTGCTCCCGACCTTGATGAGGTATGGAGCCCGAAGGCAGGCACGGCTGTAATGGGTACGCTGAAAGCAGAGGTGGAATAATGGAATCACAACTTCCCGCAGAGTTTGCTGTGAACGTGAACCAGGAAAAATGCCGCCGGTGCAAGCGATGTGTGATAAATTGCAGTTTCGGTGCGATTGAGTTCAAGGACAAGGTCACCCCGAATAACAAGCTGTGCGTGGCATGCCACAGGTGTGCAACCTTCTGCCCCGAAAGCGCCATAACCATTACCGAGAACCCGCTTGATTACAAGGACGGATATAACTGGACGCCTGAAATAAGAAAGAACATCTTAAAACAGGCAGAAAGCGGCGGCATCATCCTTACAGGCATGGGAAATCCCAAGCCTTATCCCATTTACTGGGACCATATGCTGATAGATGCCTGCCAGGTGACTAACCCGTCAATCGACCCGCTGCGCGAACCGATGGAACTGCGCACATACCTTGGAGCAAAGCCTGATAGCGTGGAATTCGATGATGTTAGCCTGAAAACCGAACTTGCGCCGCAGGTGAAACTCGATATACCCATCGTGTTCGCTGCAATGTCATACGGCGCCATAAGCCTGAATGCCCACAAGGCGCTCGCCATGGCTGCAACGCGCATGGGTACGCTGATGAATACAGGCGAAGGCGGGCTGCATGAGGATATCGCGCCTTATGCTGACAGGATTATAGTGCAGGTCGCATCAGGACGATTCGGCGTGACGAGTAAATACCTGAACAGGAGCGCTGCTGTAGAAATAAAAATCGGGCAGGGTGCAAAGCCCGGAATTGGCGGGCACCTGCCGGGTGAAAAGGTAGGAGAGGACATCTCCAAGACCCGAATGATACCCGTGGGAACCGATGCTTTATCTCCAGCGCCGCATCACGACATATATTCAATAGAAGACCTCTCGCAATTGATATATGCGATAAAAGAGGCTACCGATTATAAGAAACCCGTTTCGGTCAAGATTGCGGCAGTACACAACGTAGCTGCAATCGCAAGCGGCATCGTGCGGGCGGGCGCTGATATTGTGATGCTTGACGGATTCCGCGGAGGGACAGGCGCGGCCCCTATGGTTATCAGGGACCATGTTGGAATACCCATTGAACTTGCCCTTGCTGCTGTTGATGAAAGGCTGAGGCAGGAAGGGATACGCAACCGCGCTTCCATCCTTGTGGGAGGAAGTATCCGGCAGAGCGCTGATGTTGTAAAAGCCATAGCTCTTGGCGCTGATGCCTGTGTCATCGGCACCGCTTCCCTTATAGCGATGGGATGCAGGGTGTGCCAGAAGTGCTACACCGGAAATTGCGCATGGGGCATTGCGACGCAAAAGCCCGAACTTGTGCGCCGGCTGAATCCCGAACTGGCGGCTGACAGGCTGTGCAATCTTCTTACCGCATGGGGGCATGAGATACAGGAAGTGCTTGGCTCACTCGGCATAAACGCCATCGAATCATTGCGCGGAAGCAGGGAACGCCTGCGCGGCGTGGGGCTTCCCCAGGAAACGCTTGACATACTCGGGATCAAACATGCAGGAATAGGACAGTGATGATTGTGAAGATAGACGCAAAAGGCATGCACTACAGGCCATTGAATAAGATTATCCGCGACGCTGTGGCATCTGGTGAAAAGGAGTTCGAACTTGATAACATAGGCGGCCAGAGGTATATCGGCGCCGGAATAAATGAAAGCGTTAAGATTACCATTAACGGCACGCCGGGAAACGACCTCGGGGTTTTCATGAACGGACCGAAAATCATCGTTAATGCAAACGCCCAGGACGGCATCGCGAATACAATGAATGCAGGTGAGATTATCGTTCACGGGAATGTCGGCGATATTATCGGATACGGGATGCGCGGCGGGAAGTTGTATATCAAGGGAGATGCAGGATACCGTGTCGGCATCCATATGAAGGAGTACAAGAAACAGGTTCCTATCATAATAGCTGGCGGGACTGCTGGCGACTTCTTCGGCGAATACATGGCAGGCGGAATAATGATACTGCTCGGCATGAATGGAAAGAGCCCGCTTGTGGGCGACTACGTGGGTACGGGCATGCACGGCGGCGTTATGTATATCCGCGGGAAGGTTGACCCGTATCATCTCGGAAAAGAGGTTAGCTGTCTTGAGCTAAGCGAGGAGGATACGAAACTCATCGGGTCATTCCTGAAGGAATATTGCGAGCATTTCGGGTTTGATTTTGATGAAGTCATGAGCGGGAAGTTCACGAAGCTTGTGCCGCTGTCGATAAGGCCGTATGGGAATCTGTATGTGTATTGAGTCGGAGTAGATATTTTATATCTGCATTTTTTCGATAAACAGAAAAGCGCCTGCGCATCAAATTCAAGCCCGACGCCGACATGTATGCGGCGCTGTAATTATCATTTATCGGATGTTCGTTCCAAAATTTCTTCTGGCCTTGCGCCGCGCATTTTCGATCTTATGTTCTTTATGATTTTTTCATCCCTTGTAACGAAAATCTCACATCCGGCAGTTTGGGCAATTGCAAAAGCTATCGAATCATAAGGATCTAATTCATATTCCATCTCTGGTATTCCAGCGCTTTGATCATAACCCAGGAGTCCGGTGCATTAATACTGACATTCAGTCTCTTGACATCTTCTATAGCTTCGTTATAATCCTTGCCCCTTACCCTGAAAACATGGACTATTTCCATTATTGTAGTAATTGAGGTTATTGCCTCAAATTCGTTTCTTTCGATTTTTTCGAGTAGATCCCTGGAACTTCTCCAGAGTTCTTTTCCACTCTTTTGGTCTATCTCTTCATTCCAGACATTAAAAAAAATATTCGTATCGATGTAAATTTTAGTCATATTGACTTTCACGAACTTTCTTTAAAAAATCCACGCTACTTCCGCCTTCAGGGATGATTCCTTTGAATTTTCCAACCATTTGCCGGGCTACATTCACACCAGTTTCTGGTTTTAATTTCTTCAGAAACTCCATGAGATTATATGCTTCCTTTATGTCAACAACCATTTATTTCACTTAACTAGATTATTTCATTTATAATAGATAAATCAGTCTGTTGCAAAAGTGCTACCCAGCCAGCATCCTCCCCACAACCGCTTCCATCAACCTCTCGCTGTCCGCCTGCGAGCGCAGGAGTCCGGCTTCGAGCTTATCGCAGAGGGACATGAGCTGGTCAACTCTGGCGACGATGCGGCGCTGTTCGGCGAGTGGTGGCAGAACGAAGGCGCCCCGACCGGAAGCGGCACGTCTCCCCTCCGCAAAAAAAAGCCCATCCCATCGAGCGGGCTTCGGGAGTTCGGGCTCTAATGGAATTTGCTGCTCCGGCATCGGCGCGCCGGAGATTTCATCTTTTAATCAGAGTTCGTACGAGTTCGTTCGTTGTTGATTTTGAACAAATCCGCCGTATCTCATTTACTTTGTGGCTGTATCGGGAACACATTGGCGCCACGGATTTAATAATTATAAAGTTATAAATATTTGGCGCAGTAGAAAAACGCTGGGAAGCCACCGAGACACGGAGGTCGCAGAGTTATTATTTCTCTGTGTTCTCTGCGCCTCTGAGGCTAATATTTTTCGTGAAAAACCAAACTATTTTACAGTCCCATTTTGAACAAATCCGCAGAGTTTCGTAGACCTTGCGGCTGTATCGGGAGCCTATCGGCGCCGGGGATTTAATATTTTAAAAGTGATGAATATGTGGCGCCTGCAACAGAACACGGCGCACAGATGACGCGAATGCAAGCATGCGAGGGCGAGAATTCCATATTTTTATATTCTCAATATTTCCGGTATATCTTTTTCCTGTGACCTGCTTCTATCACCAGGATGAGCAAACGCTCATGTTCTATGTAAAGGATAGTCCGATATTCACCAACACGGTGAGTATATAGAGGATTCTTTTGTGTCCCTTTTATCTTTTTTACATGAGGAAAAGGATCGTCTTTAATGCTGTTGATTGACCGGATTATGCTCTGTGAAATTTCCAGAAGTAACTTTTTGAGATCCTTTCTTGCTTTTGAAGTATATTCGACCTTATAGCTCATTTCAGGTCAAATTCTTTCAGGATCTCTTCTTCGGAATGCAGGCGTCCGTGTTTTATGTCTTCAAGAGCTTCTTCTATACCCTTTATCGCCTCATCGCTGAGCGGTTCTTCATCTATTGCCAGATTCGTCAATCTTTCTATAACTGAACTATACGATTCGCGAGAATGATATTTTAGAGAAGTAAGTTTATCCTTTACCTTCGGGTCTAAACATATCGTTGTGGTGGCTGTCATATATATTACTATAGGTACCTATATGTAATATACTATTCGGTGATCCTTAATAATCATAATCCCTCAGTCACCATCACACCCGCCGCCCCACACATCAGTCGCCCCGCCACCCCCCGCCGCGCCCTGACCGGAAGCGGCACGTCTTAAAGTCTGCAAGGAAAAACCCCATCCTATCAATGTGAGTGAGTCATCCTGCACCTGACGATGCCCCGGCGCGGCGGAGGGGAATATTTTGTCAATCTTCAAATATTATAACTATAATTCATAAAATGTAAATTTCAGCAGGGTTAAAATTATGGATTGTATAAAAAGAGATCTGGTTTCTAATTTTGACCTATTTTCAGAACCCGCCCGTGCTCATCAATCTCCCCTCTCTTGATGCGCGTGCTGGATATCGGTAAACCATCATCCGCAAGAACATAATCCACCAGCACGATTTCTATTAGCCCCAATTTTTTCTCCCCGCGTATCTTGTTTATCTTCAATCCTATAGGGTGCGTCTCCGGGGATACAACAAGATAATCAAAATCATCACGTATTGTCGGGCCGAACGGGTCATCAAGCCTCACAATTACAGGAGCTATCCCCTGCTTTTGGATAAATCGCATGACTTCATCATAGCGCGACTGGTAATCAGCTACTTCATGAACCTTGTTCCTTGCCAATGAATCCGAGGTCAGCCCGACGAGTAACTCACCACCGCGGCTCAATTCAACAGCTTTCATCAACAGGGCTTTATGACCGTCATGAAGTGGGTCAAAAGTCCCTCCGACTGCTACACGCGCCATATTCGCAAATTGAACTGGCAAACGATAAGAGTATCTTTTAATATCTCTTACGCGATTTTAGGGGGTATGATAAATATCATGCGACAGGTATGCAAAGCATACCTGAACACCGCATAAAGCGAGGTGTCGGTTTATGAGCGACGAGACAATACACTGGGCAGATGTTATAGCAGAAAATGTACTTGCACGGGGAAAAAAACATACAGTAGCCTCAGGCATCACACCTTCGGGGCCCATCCATATTGGCAATATGAGAGAAGTGGTCACGGCAGATGCGGTTTACAGGGCGCTTTCGGACAAGGGCGCCGATGTGCGGCTTATCTATATCGGAGACACGCTTGACCCCCTCCGTAAAGTCTATCCTTTCCTTTCAAAAGATTACGAAGCCC
Source organism: Candidatus Methanoperedens sp. (assembly GCA_026552835.1). Next base: position 2,231 of record JAPMTY010000054.1, on the reverse strand, counting down.
ATGTGGGAAAGCCGCTTTCCGAGATCCCGTGCCCCTGCGGCGGTCATAAAAGTTATTCCGAACATTTCCTTCTCCCTTTCATTGATGCGCTGCATTCTCTGGGCATCAAGCCGCAGGTTTACAGGGCTGATGAACTCTATAAAGAGGGTAAATACGTTGAAGCGATAAAAAAAGCCCTGCTAAACAGGGATGCCATTGCCCGAATCCTCACCGAAGTTTCAGGGCGTGAACTTGAACCCGACTGGAGCCCGTTCAATCCCATATGCAATGAATGCGGACGGCTTAGCACGACGAAAGTGACAGGGTTTGACATTGAAAAAGAGACAATCGATTATGTCTGTAAATGCGGTTCACAGGGTACTGTGTCCATGAAAGGCGGCGGAAAACTCAACTGGCGCGTTGACTGGCCAGCGCGGTGGCCGATATTCGGGACAACGGTTGAGCCGTTCGGTAAAGACCATGCCACGGCAGGCGGTTCATACGATACAGGTAAGAGAATTGCCCACGAAATATACGATTACGAGCCGCCGTACCCGATAGTCTATGAGTGGATAATGCTAAAAGGCAAAGGCGCTATGCACTCCTCCACGGGTCTTGCGATCTCGATAAATGAAATGCTTGAGATAGTGCCGCCAGAGGTCCTGCGCTACCTGATTATCAGGCAAAAACCCGAAAAACATATTGAATTCGACCCCGGACTTGCTTTCCTCAACCTTATTGATGAGTATGACCAGGTGGAAGGGGATAAAAGAGCGTACCAGCTTTCGAAGACGGAAGGAACGGAACCTTCCAAGATTCCTTTCAGACACATGGTGACGGCGGTGCAAATTGCGGACGAGCGGGGTTTTGATTATCTGCTTACTGTTCTGAAGCGCACTGATTACGATACATCGGATATTGCCGCAATCAGGCAGAGGGCGAACAATGCAAGGAACTGGCTCCTGAAGTATGCGCCCGAGTTTGTGAAATTCAAAGTACAGGAAACGATTCCGCCGCAGGTTAAGAGTTTCACGAAAGAGCAGAAACTTGCGCTTACCATTCTTGCTGATGAGTTTGAGCAGGGTATGACAGGGCAGGAAATCCATGATAACATGTATAAGGTGGCTGAGGAAGCAGGACTTGACGGTAAGAAGGTTTTCGAGACTGTGTACCAGACGCTTCTGGGGCTCAAGTCAGGGCCAAGAGCGGGGCATTTCCTGGCGTCGCTTGATAAGGATTTTATGGTGAAGAGGTTTAAAGAGGCGAGCCTTTAAAAAAAGACAATTTGTTTTGGCGTTATTTCCTCAACACTTCAAACAGCATGAAAATCCCGATTATCAGCACCGCAGCAGCCCATATCGAAAAATCGGGAAGCGCATAATATTTCGCTGCGCCAAAGAGCACTCCCAGCGCGCCAAGCCCGATGGTAAACTTGCTGATATTGAGCTTCCAGATAATCCTAAGAAGGTTCAACAATAGCAGAATCACGCCTGCGCCTGCATATATGAGCGACCATTCCTGGGTATTGCTTATTTTATTCATACTCCCGAGAATCCAGCTTCCTCCAAGTAGTATGAAAAATAAAGCCCACGAGAATTTAATAAGCTTCAGGTTCAGCATATGCTGCGCAAGGAGAGCCCTTTCATCCATCACGACTTCTACTTTTACCATGTGGCTTCCAGATATGCGGCTTAAAGATTAAATATTACCCTGTTTATCCGTATTTCGATGCATAACATTGATAAGAAGTCAGATTCATTAACGACGCAGGTGAAATTATGAGTGAATGTTTCCTTTGCCATACTGCTCTTGAACCCGTTAACGATGCCGAGATAGAAGGCGTCGAACTATGCGTTGACTGCTGCGAAAACATGGATGTAATTGTAAGAGATTACCTGACCTCAAGTCCTGGAGGTTTGGAACTTGTTGTTGATATAATTGCAGACGACCTCTCAAACCCTGAAAGCAAGTTGAGAGATAGCCTCAAGGATGTTATCAAAGAAGTGATGTCAGAAAAGTAAATCTTTACTTTCAGACAGTGTAGAACATCCTGCCGATAAGGATTACTATCAAAAATATGATAACTATAAGTAAGCCGATAATAATATCGTCTTTCTCAAAATTTATGTCTTTCATTTTGTAATCACCAGGATTTCTATTCTTTTTTTATGGTATATATATTCATCTAAATAATAATTTTATAAAAAGTTAAAAATGAGGAGCTAATCCTTTATTCAATTCTTTTTTATACC
>JAPMTY010000051.1 GCA_026552835.1 Candidatus Methanoperedens sp. | reverse complement strand
GCAAATAGCAAAAGGTAAATATGTTGTGTTATAATCTAAGCAAAACCAGTCGAAAGGAGAGTCCCGATGAAACTTATCAATGATAAAGCGATAGAATCCTATGTTAAAAACTTTAATTTTAAACAGATGCTGATTTTTCCTGTAATACTGCTTTTATTATCGCTTTCCATACTGGCTTACACAACATATAAAACAGGGTCGCCTCTTGAACTCGGGCTGGAATTCAAGGGCGGTACGGCGATAATTTTTGATAGTTTAAAAACTCCGGACCAATTGAAAGAGGAGTTTGCGAATTACCCCGGGGTTGAGGTAAGACAATACAGTGTCGGGGACAGAAAAATAATGGAATTCAGCCCGATGGACGCATCTTTAAAAGATGCGCTAATCGCAAAAGTAAAATCCGAATCCACGAATCCCGATACTGTGGAAATAAGTGACATGGGAGAACAGTTCAGTAAATCATTGCAGGGCCAGGCGGTTCGCGCAATAGTTATCTCGTTCGTTTTTATGGCAATCGTGATTTTCATAATTTACAGGACATTTGTTCCATCCATAGCTGTAGTTATATCTGCATTTGCCGACATTACGTTTGCTGCTGCGATGACTGATGTATTCGGGATATTCCTGTCTCTGGGAACTGTAGCGGCACTTCTGATGCTTATTGGTTATTCCGTGGATACGGATATACTTTTAACTACGCGGCTTCTCAAACGTAAAGGGGAATTAAATGATAAGATAAAGGATGCAATGGTAACCGGGTTAACTATGACCTTAACAGCCCTTGCCGCTCTTATTGCCATGTTTTTTGTCTCATCCGGTCTTATTACTTCGTTCACGCGTATTGATATAATCAGGGACATTTCTGTTGTGCTCATTTTCGGCCTGATTGCGGACATCATAAACACCTGGATGACCAATGTCGGAATCCTGCGGTGGTATATAGAAAAAGGTAACCGGAAAATGGAAAAAGTAATTGCAAAACCAAAAAAGAAGAGGCAGACATCATGAACGAAGAAGAACCTTTATATAAAAACTGGCGCGTCCTGCTGCTCATTGCTGTTATTCTGGGCTCGATTACTGCTATCACGGTGTCATACTCTAATGGTCAATTCCATATCCAGAACAACTTAAAGTACGGTATTGATCTTGACGGCGGTTCATGGCTGCAGGTGCAGCTCCAGGGAGCTATCGCGCAGGTGGATGCCGATCCCGGAAAAATTGCCCAGGTCGAATTTGGAAGATTGCTGAACGATTCTTTTATTAAAATAGACGAAGCCACGGCAGCTTCTATCACTTTCACAACTTCAAAAGAGGTTACCCAGAAAACTATGGATTCATTGGGATTTGGTCCATCTACACTATCAGTCGCCCCATCAGGGGGAACCCGTGTAACACTGCAAACAAACAAGGATTTTTTAATTCAAACATACCTGAAAGACAAACTGAGCGCTGATGTCAAGCAAATACCGGGCAACTTTCCAACATTCGAGATAAGAAAAGCCGTAACCGAACAATCATTGAACGCCATTTTACAACCCGTTGGCGGAAAAGTCATCCCGCCTTTCAGGGTGGGTGTAACCACAGAAACCCGCGATGAGACAAAACAGAGACTTGAAAACAAACTCAATCCCATTGCCGTTAAGCAGATAACGATAACGCCAATAGGCGATAATTATTTACTTATCGACCTGCCAGGAGTATCCATAGAAGAAGCGAGAAAGCTTGCGCTTACACCTGGAAAATTCGAGATACGGATACAGACTAAAGGTAACGAGACAGAACATGTACTTTTCGGGGACCAGATAACAGGAGTAGGAGTCCCGCAGACGGAGCAGGGGGGTTACTGGGGCGTCTCCTTTGAACTCACCGATGACGGGGCTAAAGCGCTTCGTGACGCAGCGATACAATATGGGGCGGTGACAAATCCAGCCGCGCATTACCTCAGTATGTATCTTGATGGCAATCTTGTATTTGATGCACCGCTTGCTGCTAATCTGGCAAAGAACATACAGAGCATTCCTGTGAAAAACATGGTAGCTACTACGGGCACTGGTGACACGGGACAGGAGAAAGCAAAAGAACTCCAGCTTCATTTGAGAGCAGGCGCATTGCCTGTCCAGGTGCTAGAGGTCGGTTCCGGTGAAGTATCAGCACCTCTTGGAGCCAAATTTAAAGAGCAGGTCTTGATTGCCGGATTAATAGCCCTGATATTGGTGGCTTTTGTAGTTTCTCTCAGGTATAAACAGCCCAATATCATAATCCCCATGCTCTCAACATCATTCAGCGAAATTATCATAATCCTTGGATTTGCAGTTCTTTTCGGGCTCCAGCTTGACCTGGCCACTATTGCGGGTATTATTGCGGTAATAGGCACAGGCGTAGACCATCTCATAATCATAACAGATGAAGTACTCGCAGGGGGCGCCATGCCGCCGGACAAGGTGTACAAATCACGTATCTCGAAAGCGTTTGCCATAATTTTTGCAGCGGCAGCCACGGTACTTGTAGCTATGTTGCCTCTCATATTCTTCATGGATTCAAGCGCCCTCCGGGGCTTTGCAGAAATTACCATAGTAGGCGTGTTCATAGGTGTCTTTCTGGCAAGACCTGCGTACGCCGTTGTTATCAAAGGTATGCTCAGGGAAGATACCAGCGCAAAGTTTGTTGATGAGGATTGAACCGTTCAGGGCATAGAATTAAGTGATAGCAGGACTAATCATTAAGCAGCGAGGTTAGTCAATGAGAACGAAAATTTTGATAATGGGAGCTGCGGGACGCGATTTCCATAATTTCAATGTTTATTTCAGGGATAATGAATATTATGAGGTTGTGGCTTTCACAGCCGCTCAGATTCCCGGGATTGCAGGACGCATTTATCCAAAAGAACTGGCAGGTCCGCTGTATGGGAACGGTATACCTATATATCCCGAGGAAGAACTGACAGATCTCATCAAGAAGCACGGTATCGACCAGGTGATTCTCGCTTATTCTGACCTTTCGCATGAAACGGTAATGCAGAAAGCCTCTCTGGTTTTAGCGGCTGGCGCGGATTTCCGGTTGATGGGGACTGAAAGCACCATGCTTCAATCACTAAAACCTGTTATTTCGGTATGCGCTGTGAGAACCGGCTCAGGCAAAAGCCCGACATCGCAAAAATTGGTGGACATATTAAAAGAAAGAGGATATAGAGTGGTGGTAGTGCGTCATCCGATGCCGTATGGAGACCTTCTTAAGCAGGAGTGCCAGAGGTTTGCTTCGATGGAAGATTGCGTTCGCAACGAATGCACCATCGAAGAGAGAGAGGAGTATGAGCCGTATATCTGCTGCGGAAGCGTGGTTTACAGCGGGGTTGATTATAAGAAAATCCTGGACGCAGCGGAGAAGGAAGCGGATATAATTATCTGGGACGGAGGGAACAACGATATTCCTTTTTACAAGCCCGACCTCCATATCGTAATTGCAGACCCTCACAGGGCAGGGCATGAGCTTACCTATTATCCGGGAGAGGTGAATGTACGTCTTGCAGATGTGGTTATTGTTAACAAGGTGGATTCAGCCAGGAAAGAGGATGTGGAACTGGTTATCAAAAATGTCAGGTCTATAAATAAAAAAGCAATAATCATAAAAGCCAATTCCGCGATAACTGCCGACAAACCTGAATTAATAAAAGGAAAACGCGTTCTGGTCGTGGAGGATGGGCCAACTCTCACACACGGAGGAATGTCTTTCGGCGCAGGTGTTATTGCTGCAAAAAAATACGGGGCCAAGGAAGTGATTGACCCGCACCCGCATGCTGTGGGCTCGATTTTGAAAGTTTATAAAGACTTCCCGCATCTTGGCGCCGTGCTTCCTGCAATGGGTTATAGCGACGCCCAGACGAAGGAACTGGAGATGACAATAAACTCTGCGGATTGCGATGCTGTGATTGCAGGTACGCCAATTGACCTTGGCGGCTTACTTCATCTCAATAAACCTGTTGTGAGGGTGAAGTACAGGATTGAAGAAATTGATGTCAAGCTGGAAGATATTGTGGATGAATGGTTAAAATCCAAAAAGATAAAGAAGAGCAAATGATGACGGGAAGTATCATAATTTCATGCTACTATGAAAATAATTGTTTTATCTGATACCCATATCAAGCCCGGACAATCGCTTGAGAAGAATCTTCCCAAAGAACTTATTTCCATTATCAAAAGTTCAGGCTTCATCATACATGCCGGGGATTTTGAATCTCTCGGATGTTATAACGAATTTAAGAGTCTGGGGAACCTCATAGCAGTTCATGGCGATACTGACAGCCCTGAATTAATGAAGCTTCTTCCCGAGCGCAGAATCATAACGGTAGAAGGGGTGAAAATCGGAGTTATCCACAAAGGGCAGCTCACATCTGAGAACACAGACGGGCTTCGCTATCTTGCAAAGGAAATGGGCGTGGATGTACTCGTATTCGGGCATTTCCACCATCCGATAGTGGAAAAAACAGATGTGCTGCTTCTTTCACCTGGCAGCGCAACGGTTCCGGGGATAGCAGAACCAAGCGCAATCGAGCTTGAAATAATAAAAAATACAGTGAAAGGGAAAATAATCAGATGCAAAGACAATGTATGCACTTATTTCGAATACGAGAAACCATAGGCCTATTTTTTGCTCTCGATGAGCTTTTTAATCACTTCTCTTATCTCATCGGGGTGTCCCAGCACGGTTATTCCGGGCATTTTCCTAAGCTTGTCCACGGCTTCTATATCCACATCCCGCATAGTTAGTGTAAGTTTCCTGCCGTCCGGTAAATCCGTAGTTACTTCGCCCTTTCTCTGGTCAGCAGGAAAAATATAGACAGGCACTTTTGCTTTCATTGCCTGCGCTACTGCATTCGTGAGCAGCGTATCCGAAATGCCCGCAGCGATTTTCGCAACGGTGTTTGAAGTTGAAGGCGTGATAACAAGGAAATCGTATTTTTTAAGCTGCAAGTCCCCTACTAAGAAGGGGATGTTGGGCGACTTCTCAGAATAAGTTCTGGGGAAGCTGGTTTTCAGGTCATTGAAGAGCCTGTACCACTTTACCACCATCTCGCCTGCCTCGGAGAGATATACCCGTACGTCCAGATTGTGCTCTCTTTCGAGGTCTTTCATTATATCGAGGCTTTCTTTGAGATAATCCCCGCAGCCTGTGATTCCCCATGCGATCCTGAGGGTCATAATGATCGATTTTTCGCTATCACTGGATAGTAACTTTGAGCATCTTATCGCCCTGTTTGATTTTTTCTACTACGTCCTGACCAACAATTACCTGTCCGAACACAGAATGTTTTCCGTCAAGGTGGGGCTGTGGTTCTTCAGTGATAAAGAACTGGCTCCCTCCGCTGTTGGGACCTGAATTGGCCATGGATAATGCTCCTTTTGTGTGTTTTAGTTTTGGATGAAATTCATCTTTTATTGCATAACCAGGGCCGCCTGTTCCATTTCCCTTAGGGTCTCCTCCCTGGATCATAAAACCGCGTATGACCCTGTGGAAAGTAAGCCCGTCATAGAACCCCTTCTGCGTAAGTTTGATGAAGTTCTGGGTTGTTATCGGAGCTTCCGCTTCTTTAAGTTCAATTTTTATCGTTCCTTTAGCTGTTTCTATGACTGCAGTTCTGTTTGGCATGATAATCACGATAGCTTAGAGGTGGTTATGGTATAATTGATTTTTGTTTAGACCAAAAACTATTTGCACTGAAAATTAATATAAATATAAAAAGAAAGAACTAACATAGCCAAAAAAATGGTTCAAATAAAAACGGGGGAATTAGTCAATTGAACCAATATGGACTAACTGAACATATAACAAAATAGTGGTTAGAGTGTTTGGGGGTGCTGTATGGTGCTTACAAGTAAATTTGCGTTTATGTCCCTACCCGGTCTCAACCAATGCCTACAATCACATCTCATTTTTTTCGCATCGATGAAAAAGAGATTATACTTATAAAAAACCAAACCTTAAATAATTCCGTCGACAACAAACAACACATGAATCTCCGCGAACTCATCCCACTCCTTGAATCAATAGCATCTCCCGCCCTCGCAGAAGACTTCGACAAAGGCAGAATCGGTCTTGTCCTTGACCGCGCCGCTGACGTCAGGAAAATCGCAGTTGCGCTTGACCCGACCGACCACGTTCTCAAAGAAGCGGCGCGTCTCGGGGCAAACCTCCTCATCACGCATCACACGCTGATTTTCGACCCTGTAAACGTTATTTCAAAAAGATTATCAGACACCTTGAAAATTGCTATTGATAACGATATTTCCATCTACACCATGCACACCAACTATGACAAAGCAGAAGACGGCGTGAACGATGTGCTCGCTGAAATTCTGGGCTTGCGCAGCATTGTTCCGCTTGCGCTTGGGAGGGTTGGTGAAATTAAACGGACAACAGCGCCGGAATTTGCATCATTTATTGCAAAAAAGCTGGACACGCATGTCCAGTACACTGGAGACCAAGAAATTAGAAAGGTCATGGTCGTAGGCGGGAGCGGGTTCCGCAGGGAATACATCGAAATAGCCCTTGAGCACGGTGCGGATGCGCTTGTATCCGGAGAGATGCGCCATGATGCGCTCCGTTATGCAGGGGAGCTATGCCTGTTTGATGCGACACATTATGCCACAGAAGCGCCTGCTATGAAAAGATTATGCGAAAGATTGCCAGTCGAGTCGGTTTATATTGATGATAAACCTGCGGTAATGTTAGGAACCGCAGATGCTGAGAACCCGTGAATTAATTTCTTGAAGTTACTTCCGGGATTTTCTTTTTGATTTCTCTTTTATTTCAATCATTCGATCTGCGCAATCGTCAAGCTTAGATTTGATTTCTTTCAAATCATCCTCGACAAGCTCTCTATTTCCGAGAAGTGTGATAAAGCTAAGATATATTAATTCAAGTGTGCCTTTTATATCGGCTTTATCTGGTTCTTTTTGTTCCCAGAGTGCCTTTGCTATCTCTTCTCTTCTTGAAATTTCTTCATCATTCAAGTTCGCATTTTTGTCGATTTTCTGAGGCCTTATCATTAGAATGCCACCTCTATCTCAGGAATATTCATGCCACACAAATTCAATCCTTTGATTTTGATTCCTTTTAAGACAAGGTCGATGTTGAGTTTATCCGAAATCGCTGAGGCTGTTGTGACCTTGCCCTTTACGTTACTGATTTCCATTCCACCTTTAACATTCATTACTACTTTTTCAATATTAAGGGTCATGACGGTATTGATATCAGCATTATCCGCATCCCCTGTACGCGTTACCCCAGGCCCATAAGTCTTCTTAGACGTGTTTATTGCAATCGGAGTAGTTGAAATGGCTTTAAATCCTTTGGTAGTGACAGACGGGATATTGATGTTTAATGCGCTTATGTCATTCATTACTATGTGCGAGCTTGATATATTCTTCGAATCCATTCTCTCGATGTTCGTTTCTTCAGTTATTACATTGTTGGGACACATGGGATTCAGCATTGGAAGACAGACGCCGAGAGCCTTGCACAAGGGGCTATCCAGAGGTATACTCGTACATTTCATCTGGACCTTCCCTGTAGTAACTTCTTCTATGGTTGTTCTCCGAATTGGCTCAGGTGTCATTGAAAAAGGACCCATGGTCATCTTTGGCGACTCCATTGAAATGCTGCCGGCCTGGAAGTCGATGTCGCCCAGAGAATGCGTTTCGGTAAAAGAAGCAAAATCCACGGTACCCGACGGATGCAAATCTGGCAATGGCCAGGGCGTATGAATAGTCCCGGAGAAGGAAGAACTAATGGAAAGCGTCATTGCTATTTCGACGTTTTTTGCCTTGCACGATTCATATGTGAAATCTCCTTTGAAATCATCCAACTCGACATTCGGAATTGTCATCGTACTAATCTCGATTTGGTCGATGGTAACCGGACCACCAATGCTTGAGGCAATCTCTGAATTAGGGATTATCACACGGGATGTTATTTTCTTGGCCTTTTGGCTGGGACAACGTGATTCTGGAGGAGGACAACTTCCACACATTTTATCTGTTTTGGGTATATTAATATTAGTTATCGGTTCTACCACTCTTGAATTAGCTATAGTTGCCTTCCCAGGATTTGAAGCCTTAGTTTTTCTCAAATTTTTACTCAAAATTGCACCCAGACATACATTATATCTTGATGATATTTATTGCTTTTGGCTAACCAAGCTTTGCACCTAAAGTACCGTTTTTGACCGACTTTAGGTGCAAAGCTCTCAAAGGCACAAAATTTGAAAAGGAAATAAAGAACCCCGCCCTAAAGGACGGGGTATTTAAGCAGTGGCAGAACATTATGATAAAAAGGTGAAAAACATGGATAGAAAAAGCATTTTGGGACGGTTAGATACGACGCTCATATTATTCGAGTTAGTTCTGAGTGTGATATTCGTTTTAGTGGGACATCTTATAAGCAGCATGTACCTTCGGGGAATTGGGGTTGGATTGATAATTTCTTGGGTGACAAGCGCATTAGCCTATTTATACAAAAATAAAAAGGTAAAACCATGAGCAACGAACAGCGTGTGACACTCACTCCCCTGCCTTTAGACAGGGGGTTCTCTGCCACCAGGAGTAATGAAAGAGCTTCTGTATAAATGGGAAGAAGTGTCGAAAGCGAACAACAGCAACTTAACTCCCGCCGTTATGCTTGATGAGATTATTCTTCGAGCTTCAGAAACAAAAAAGCCGGTTAAGTTCTCAAAATAGACTTTAGGTGCAGAATGTGGTTTAGGTGTAAAGCCGGCTAACCGGGTCTGACGAATTTTTTTATCTAGCGCAATTTGTAAACCAAGAAGTGAAATCGCGGGGAAGTCCTCGCTATAGATATAATCCTCATCCACATGTCATAACATAGTAGAATTGTTTGAGGATCTCCGATGACATCAAATTCCTTGGTGTAAAACGCTTCTGCAAGAGTCTGTTTGCCTTCAATAATTTTAAAGAGACAGTCCCTGGAGAGTGAGACACGGACGTTTATTTCGCTTTTGCCTGCCCCTTTGGTGATTATGATTTCACGTTTCCGTGTCTGGATTACGGCTTTTTCGTTATCAAGAGTTTGAAGGCAGGTAATCCCACGGGCATCTTTGACGATTCCGCGAAGCTGGAGCGGGAAGTCTTCTTTCATTATTTCTACGAAATCGCTCAGGAATTTTTTAAGCTTCAAAGTCAAAATTTCTCACGCTCCCGCGCGGTCTGACAGATTCAAACCAGCAGGGAATGGTCTTTTTATAGGTTTTGCCTCCCACGCTTCCGCTGAAGGATGCGGTGCAGAACATTTCATTGAGTTCCGTATCCGATGTACCATCAATGCTTGAAGCGATAACGCTGCAAACTGCCCTGGGCGTAAAGGTAATGTTGAAGTAGTCAGAACCATCGACTGCTGAGAATTCTATTTTTTCAGGTATGCATGGATTGTAATCCGGATAAATCAGGCGGGTAATTCCGGGAATTATGCTCTGTTCCCCGGAAAACCTTCCTGACCGGGTAATCTCAATTTGATCACTTCCAAAATACTTTTTTTTACCATTTTTCTTTTCGACGATAAAACCGCCATAAGATAATTCGTCGGATGGACCATATCGGTAAAACAGAAACCTTGCGCTCACAGGTTCTTTTGCATTCGATGGATCGCAAAGTAAGACCCCGGTGTCCCATCCCCATGGGGCGCCCCAATCGAATCGACCGCCTTCATGGTCGTGGTATCCAGTACGAGTATTAATAGGAAAAACAGTTCCATCCAGTGTGACTTCACCCGTGGATAGAAGTCTTGGACATTCCACCCAATTTTCCCAGAACTTACGCATTTCATCTGCTGCCCGAATCATTCCGATACTAATTGTTTTTTGCTTGTCCAGGACATCAAAAACGATCTCTTTACTTGAGTCAGGAGGCAGGATAACCGCAAGACTGAGATTGAAGGAGGTTTTATCTATCTTACCTTCTATTTTGAAACTGTTATCCTTCTGGTAAGTCACCGCAACATCTTCACCGAGAAAATCCGGGTTGTATGCTGATATTTGCAGCTTTCCTAAGGGAATAATCCTGCTCTCTGTTAAAATTCTCCCCTTTGGGTCAACGAAAAATGAAAGAACACTCCCATATCCACGTTTGGCATCAAAGGGGTTACCATGAATCCCGAAATTCAGAAGGCCGAATATGCGGGTTTTTCTGTCGTAAAATACGAAATCGTGCCATTCTTTATATAGCGCCAGGCGATCGTCAAAGATTGAAGGAATTTTAAAAGCGTCGAGGTGGACAGTATCATCTATGGAGTAGAGGTTCATTCGGATGGCGGCCTGATTTATTTTTCTTCTTTGCCTGGCAAAGCTGCATCCAGAATATCTATTGTCTTGCTCGATTGTTTTTGCAGGAGCACGATCAAGTCAGAATTGAATTGCAGGTAGGCGCGCATCAGGTCATTTACCGAACCGTCGATAAGAGTGTCCCAGCCTTTGTTATCCAGTTTGGACATGCGTTCAGAAACCTGGACTAATTTCTGGAGTGTTTCCAGGGAATTGTTAGCTGAGGCCTGGGCTAACTTCGTCACTTGTTCCTGGTAGTCAGGATCGCTAAGGTTCCCGACGACTTTGTTCATAGCCCGCTGGATAGAACGTTGATTGATCATCACTGGGCGGGGTATAGCTGTGTTTTCACGCTTGGGTCTTGTAACCTTCTTTTTTTCAACCATAAAAATCCCTGATATTGTAGTAATCTATGTCTATTTATTTCTTACGCTTAATAAGGTAACTGGTCTGATCTAAAAAGAATTGCTTCCAGCGTTTCTCGGTCATCCAGTCGCATTCATTAAGAAGTATTCTTTCGGCCTTTATAGCGAAACTTTGCGCTATTTTCTCAGCGTATTCGATGCTGGAATACTTTTGCATAAGCTCCTCCACGTATGTCACGTCCGGGTCAGTCTTATTGTCACGTGGCGTTTTCAGGATTCTGCGCAACTTTTGTCTTTCCCCGGAAGTGCATGAGTTAAGAAGATGAATAAGTATGAGAGTTCGTTTACCCTCAAAGATGTCGCCGTTGATTTCTTTGCCGTACTGTTTCTGGGATGCGGTCAGGTTCAAAGTATCATCGGTTATCTGAAATGCCAGCCCTAAGTTCAGTCCAAACCTCGTAAATGTATCCAGCTGCTCGGGAGTTGCATGCTCACTGCCAATAATCAGACCTGTCCTGATCGGGGTAATTATAGTGTACCAGCAGGTCTTGTTCTCGCATAATCTAAAATAATCCCTGGGCTTCAGATCTGTTCTGTTCTGCCTTACGTAAGTCAGTTCCATTATCTGCCCTTCAACGCTTCTCCTTGCCATCTCCTGTATCTCCAGGATTACCTGCAAAGATTTTTGCACACCTATTGAGCCGAGGTTGTCTATGAGCGGAGACATGCTGAGAATCTTAACTGCATCACCTGCATTGGCAGCCAGGGCAAGACCGTATTTCCTGTTCAAAGTGAGGTCGCCTCTTCGATAAAGTGATTGGTCTACGATGTCGTCCTTGATGAGAAACGCATTGTGGAGCAGTTCTATAGCCGCTCCCGTATTGATCGCTTTGTTGTAGTCTCCCCCTACCGATGCTGCCGCTGCAAGACAGAACGCCGGACGAATCCCTTTTCCTGGCCTTGTAGGGTAGTCCGATAGAACTTTATAAGCAAGACTGGTTGATCTAAAGTTTTTCTTCAAGTAATCTTGCATTCGGAGCGCAACCTGTTTTTTAAGTGTGGATAGAGTTATCTTGCTCAAACTGATACCTTTTTTTTCTTATTGATACCTTTGCAGATAATCTTTGCGGAGATGCAACTATCCTACTTTATTCTTGCATCTGCGTTAATCCGCGTTATGCCCGCCGTGATGAATAGGCACGTATGCCTGTGGCATACGTGTACACGCCCTCCAGAGGCGTGACTCTGGAGGTTTGCGACTCGGGGCGTTCATCTGCGGAAATATCAAAAAGTCAGATTTTCTTCGTCATATACGGACCCTCACGCCCGTATCCGAACTTCCTATAATAATCCCTGACACCGATGCCACTTGTAACAGCTATTTTCTCATACCCGGCAGTGCGTGCAGTCTCTTCCGCATGCGCCAGAAGCTCTTCCCCGTACCCGCGATGCTGCCACTGCGCCTTGCCCGCGCTCTCACCAGGCTGCACCATAGAACCGTAAACATGCAGCTCGCGCACAAGCGCCGCGCCCTGTAGTTCCTGCCTGTGGGGCGCGCATGGGAAACGAAGCCGGAGGAACCCGACCAATACATCCTTTCCCATGTCCTCGAACGAAATGAAATGCTCTTTTCCGCCGCACGCTGCATATTCTTCAACTGTCAGTTCGATATTCTCAGGCTTTGCGCCTTCAAGCATCCTGTGCCCCACCTCGCGGCACCTGATGCAGTTGCACTTCCCTCCCATTTCCAGGAGCCTTTCCTTTGCCAGCTGCCTTATATTGCTCTTCCTTATCCCGGCAAGCACCTGGTACGCAGGGATGTCGCGCTGTATTCTCTGCAACCTGACCCATTTCGGTAAAATGGATTTGATTTTTGCAAGCAATTCGACTGCATCCAGCACTTCAAGCGGTGCATAATTACCGAGTTCCCACATCCCGTGAAGCCGCGTTCCTTCGGTTACCAGTGTAGGATATATCTTGAGATAATCAGGCATGAATCGCTCATCTTCAAATAACGTCCTGAACATGCGAAAATCTGATTCCACTGAGGCTCCGGGCAGCCCCGGCATCATATGAAACCCGACTTTCAGTCCGCTGTCCCGAAGCCTCATGTTAGCAGCCGCGCTCTCGGCCACGGTATGACCGCGCTGGATGCCTGCAAGTATGAAATCGTATGTGCTCTGTACGCCTATCTCCACTTTCGTCGCGCCAAGCCCAAGAACGGTATCAATATGCTCTTTTTTAGTCCAGTCCGGTCTTGTTTCTATGGTTATCCCAACATTCCTTATTCCGGCGCTCTCGTTTGCGGAGTGGACTTCTTCTATTGAAACATGCTCCCTGCCTTTTCGCCATTCTGTGCCGTAAAAGTCATTCATCGCCTCGATGCAGCGTTTTATGAACCATTCCTGGTAGCACAACATTCGCGATGTATATGTCCCGCCCATTACGATAAGTTCCGCTTTCTCTATGGGATGACCTATCTGCGAAAGCTGTTTTAACCTGGATGAGACCTGCAAATACGGGTCAAAATCATTCTCAAATGCCCGTCGCGCCGCGGGTTCTGCTCCCATATAGCTCTGCGGCGAATGGAATTTCGATTCAATGCCGCCGGGGCACGGAACGCAAAGACCGTGAGGGCATGGCGCCGGGGATGTCATGGCTGCTATAACAGCCACGCCCGATATCGTCCTGACCGGTTTTAACTGGAGGAGTTCAAGAACGCGTTCTTTTTCATCTTCGTCTCTTGCAGCCGCAAGTATCTGGGAATTGCCCATAAGGGATGAAAGTTTGTAGCGGATGCTGGCTGCTTTTTTGGCTGCGCTCAATCCTTTTTCATCTGTTATTTCTTTTCGCAGGAGTTGTTCTATAATCTCTCTTGCTGCTGATTCGATGGCGGTCATTCAGGAATTAAAACAACTTGCAACGCAATAAACATTAACATCAAATCTTCTTCACAAGGTCAAAAAGCGCCGCTTTCGGGTCTTTCGCCTTGATGACACCGGACGCAAGAAGCACCCCAACTGTTCCGAGTTCAATTGCAGCCGCAACATCATCCCCTGTAGAAATACCGGCGCCGCAAAGCACTTTAACCCCGGGATTTATTTTTTTTACGGCGCTCACCGACCCGCTCACGATTTCGGGATTGGCTTTTGAAACAGGATTGCCCGAGCCTATCAATTCAGGCGGTTCAATGGCAACAAAATCAGGGAAAAGCGCCGCAGCAGCCGAGGTTACTGCGATATTATTGGTGCAGACTATCGTTGTCAATCCGGCTTTTTTAGCCGATTGGAGCGCTGCGTCTATTTCAGATAAGAGCAGCCTTCTTTCAGAATGGTTGATGAGGGTTCCCTTCGCTCCTGCAGAACGAACGCAATCGGCTGTAATATGCCCCGTGTAGCTTCCAGCGCCGGCAGCATCGATATGCTGGGCGAACACCGGTATTTTGACAGCATTAGCAACCCTGTAAATATCAGGTATCTGAGGGCATGCAATAATATCCACTCCTGAATCGGCGCTCACTTCCTCACAGAATTTTACCATCCTGACCGCTTTCTCACCCATGCTCTCTGCATAGGTTTTAAAATTTAACACTATCAACGGTTTATTTTCCATGATAAAATTAGGCCGTATAGACTTCTTCGTGAGGATGTACCACTATGCCGTTCGTGGTTATATCATACGGGTGGATGTTCTTACTATGGTCTGACCCTCTCATCTTGAATATCTCTATACTGCGTACCCTTACGCTGTCCGTACGCTTATAGTACATCAAAATAGTGCCTTCAGTAACGAATGTCTCCACCCCGAACCTGCTCGGCATGTTCTCATCGACTATTTCGCATGTCATTAATGAAGTCAATCCCAGAATTTCAAGAGTGGTACTTAATTTCAGAAGCTCAACCCTTATCTTTGAAGGGTCCTGAAGATAGAAACCGATAGATGTAGTCCCGTCAACCACCGCTCTCTTTGCATCGATCTCGTCCTGTATCGCGATTATCTGGTCCATCATCGAACGCATATCAAACGGCCTGACATCGACATATTTCTCATGCGAAGGTATGCCGATTTTTGTAGAACATGCATCCACTATCGCCAATTTGCCTTCGTCCTCAAGGGCTTTTAAATCCCACCCGAACATTTTCACGTTTTCCCTTATTTGTTCGGGACGCTCTTCAGTCGCTATGATAATGCCATTTTCTCCGTACTTTGTAATCCCATTATAAACATATTGAAGTCCGAAAATGGTTTTCCCCGCTCCTGCCGGCCCGGACACAAGATAAGTCCTGTTTCTTAACAGTCCCCCGCCGCACAATTCATCAAACCCCGCGATTCCAGTCGGAACCCGCTTTGGATCCATTTTTTCTGTCTTAATCTGCTTTTTTTCAGCCATTGGTATTCAACCTGAATAATAATAATCGTTTACCATATAAATACTTATTTATTTTCATCATCTTTCTGATTATTATGAGGTTCTAAATGATTACAAAAAATATATGTCCCTGTAATACATTTCCGATGCGGTGGAATAATGGTACTTCCCGATAAATTCAGGTGTGTAATAACAAACTGGGACTATATTTATGACCTCTGCAGGCATGTCGCAAACGAAGTCAAGAAATCCGGATATAAACCGGATACGATAATTGCGCTGGCGCGGGGGGGATGGTTTGCAGGCAGGGTTCTGTGTGATTTCCTGGGTCTTAACGACCTGACAAGCCTTAAAATCGAACATTATGTGGGCACTGCAAACGCAGGCAGCGGACCCGCTATCAAATACCCGCTGGCTGATAACGCCGTGGCAGGAAAGAGAGTATTAATCGTGGATGATATTACCGATACAGGCAAAAGTATCGCCCATGCGAAAGAATACGTCCTCAAGCAAAACCCAAAAGAGGTAAGGACCGCAGTCCTCCAGTACCTGTATACATCCGAAATCAAGCCTGATTATTGCGGCGAGGTTGTGCAGGAATGGGGGTGGATTGTTTATCCATGGAATTTCATCGAGGACATGATAGACATTATATCGCGCCTTATGGCAAAAGAGAAACTCAATGAATGGGATGTTGAAAAAATCAGGTCGGGACTTTTAAAATATCATAATATCGACCCCATCAACTTTGAAATAGCTCAGCCGGACAGGATGGAAGAGATACTCGACGAGATGGCAAGAAGAGGAATGCTCCGGACAAAATCCGTTTCAGGCAAAAAAACCTGGGAATATATTGGGACGTGAAAATCATGCAGGCGGATATTGCAATAATCGGGGGCAGCGGCGTTTATGATGCTTCCATGCTGGATAATGTAAAGGAAGTTGAAATCGATACGCCTTTTGGAAAACCGTCTGATGCCATCACCATCGGCTCATTCGGGGAAACGAATGTTTCATTTCTTCCCAGGCACGGCAAAGGGCACAGGATATCCCCGAGCAAATTGAATTCCCGCGCCAATATCCTGGCTCTCAAGAAGCTCGGAGTCAAAAGGATAATTTCCGCTTCTGCTGTGGGAAGCCTGAAGCCTGGACTCAAGCCGCTTGATATCGTTATCCCTGACCAGATTTTTGACAGGACAAGGACGCGCGAGAGCACATTCTTTGATGAAGGGATCGTTGTTCACATGGGTTTTGCAGACCCATTCTGCCCTGAGATGTCGTCCCTTCTTGGTGATATCACATCCGGACTCGGATATTCGGTACAGGAAAAAGGAACATATGTCTGCATGGAGGGACCGCAATTCTCAACGCGCGCTGAATCAAGGGTTTATCAAAGTCTGGGGTTTGACATTATAGGGATGACTGCGCTTCCTGAAGCAAAACTTGCACGTGAAGCCGAGATATGTTACAGCATGATAGCGACAGTGACAGACTATGATGTCTGGCATGAAGAGGATGTCACCATCGAAACTGTGATCGCAAATGCCGTGAAGAATGAGGAAGCGGTCAGGAATATCATAAAAGAGGCTATCCCGAGGATATCACTTGAGAGGGAATGCATCTGCGCAAATGCATTAGCCGGCGCGATAGTCACAGTGCCTGATAAGATTCCTGTGGAAACAAGGAGAAAATTGAATGATCTCGTGGGAAAATATCTATAATTTTTCTCAAAAATGTTATATGGTTCAAGGTAGATGAACAAATGTGGTAATTGAGGATCCGAACAAGGCAATTTTTTTCAATGATTCGCGTGATGTAACGATGGTGGAGTTAGGGCGGGATGATGTAACCGTATCATTGACCCCGGGCAAAATCATATTATGGTTTGGCAGGCAAGTAAGCGAATCATTAATTCGCGACGTAATTTTCGGGATTTCCGGGATAGATTCTTCTGTAAATCATGAACAGGAGATAATATGTGATTTCAGTGCCATCCCGGAGTATGAAAATATGGGATATGTATTGACATCATATGCAAGAACCAAAGGCGGGTACAGGGCGATT
>JAPMTY010000053.1 GCA_026552835.1 Candidatus Methanoperedens sp. | reverse complement strand
TTTGGGCCGTTGACAATGTATGCTCTCTCCCAGCGAGAGTTGTATAAAGGATGGAAGACCCGTTTGAAATATCTTCCAGCACTAACCTTCCTCGGTACGGGAATCTCGGTCAATAACACAAAAGCAGTGATAGAAGGATTGTTCAAAACTAAAGGCACATTCCAGCGCACACCAAAATTTGGAATCGAGACGGATACGGATGAGTGGGAAGGAAAAAAATACAAGCTCAGTTTTCCGATGATCACGGTCATAGAGGCTGGCCTGGGTGTTTATGCCCTTGTCGCTCTTTACTTTTCACTTAGAGCGGGAAGCTATTTTCTGATGCCCTTCCTTGCCCTCTACGTCATCGGTTATTTCTATGTTTCAGGGCTTACTATCATGCATTCTATCCCCCGTCCCTGATGCCGAAGCTGGTTGTTGCAGGCATTCTTATTGCTGCGGCGGCAGCCGGCGTTGTTACTCTTTTAGGTTCGTTTCTCTCCCGCTACAAACCTTAGTACCTTCCCATAATGCAGTACCTCACCGCCCTTGCACAGCTATTATATGGAATGCAGGGCATTGATGTGGTACATGTCCGCGATTATCGGCACAGGCGCACCGGTCTCATCTGACCTCAATCTGCTGCTTCAGGTTATAATCCTGGCAGCGCTCATTTTCGGAGCAATGTATTGCATTAAAAAGCGCTTTATCATACATGCAAGGATCATGACTGCGGTAGTTATCCTGAACGCCGCAGGACTTATATTCGTAATGGCTCCCTCACTTTTTATATACCTGGCATCACCTCTTGAGATTTTTTCATTCAGCATGATTTCCACCTCTCTGCACGTACTGATTGGAATCTCTGCAATCGCGACAGGCATAGCGTTCATCCTGAATAAGAAGCCCCAGAATCTGCGATTGTGGATGCGCCTGAGTTTCCTGTTATGGGTCACCAGTTTTATTCTCGGCTTGTTGATATATTTACAGATCGCGGGGCTTGTCTGAATGGATGGTCATTCCATGGCTACAGAGCTAACAGAGCCCATTACTATCAGGGTATCCGACAGAGTATCCCTCAGGCTTTATCCGGATTCAAGACCACACAACCTGGAGATTGCAAACCTCCAGAAAGGCGTTGTGCTCATGCAAGATAGCAAAGAGCTGATCGGTGAGGGAGCAGGCTTCGGAGCTCCTGTCGTCAGGTATTCTGATCATACTTTTTTCTCAACATCTGCCAGGGTATATGTATGTGAGCCTAATGTGCTAATGAAGTCCTTTATGATGGATTCGGTATCACGAAAGAGATTCGGTGCCAGTGGACCGTATGTTGATCATATTTATTCCATTCTTCACAAAATCTTTGCGTGGTCGTATTTAAAGTTCAAATGCCGCCCCGTCTTCAAGAAGATAATTGAATTAAGGAGAACGCTCGGATTGCGCACTGAGTTCGTCAAGGTCAGGTCAAGGGGCATGGTCAATATTACCTACACTCTATCGAGCAGTATGCAGATAAAGGTCGATCTGACAGGACTGGATACGCGGGGATGCAAAGAGATCCTGATCCTGAACGAACAGGATGGGGATTTTTTCAGGAAATACTTTGACAGGGAAGAGGTTACAGGCGACAAGATCGAAGCATGGAGGAAGGTGATTTCAGAAAATGCCTCCTTTTCTGATGTTAAGGGGTCACTCACGTTCGCTCTTAAAAAGATCAAAGGCTCATCACTGATCTCAGGGAGGGAGCATGTGAAGCGCTGCCTCTCCTGGTCTGGCCTGGACTATTCTTTGAGGCCGGGTACCCGGGATTTCAATTACACGATTGAAATCAAGGATGTTTTCAACAAAAACTAATATCCCTGCAAATCAGTTCTGGCAATGAAGCAGTCGATGACGTTCAAAAGACCACCAAGTATGCGGTTGAAAACAGAAGCGACGAATGGGTGACAGTTTCAATTAGTGTTTGGGTTGTCCTTGGTTAGATTACTAATCTTTTATTCGTTCCTCTAACTTTAACGATTTGAGATATTCGGCTTTGTTAAGATTAGCCCGTTAAGGGACGAATCTGTTATGCTCAAAGCTTCCCTCATATTCGGGTAATCAATAATATCAACTTTTTCACGTAATGCAATCAAAATTAAATGCGTACATAATATATATAAAATGGATATCCATATTTCCATATACGTATTTTCAAGAGTACTCTGTAGGTCTCTTATTCGACTGATGAAAAGAGATTCGAATTCTAAACGACGATTTATATTCAGGTCAATATATTGTTTAAGTGCTATTTGTGCCATTTCATTGATTAATATATTCTCAGGTATAATTATGTCCTTAATAATATTAGTATTGAAATGATCCTTGTAAATAATATGGTCTTTTTTAGTTACTCGAAAAAAAACAACGTCTGGTTTTGGTATTCCCTCAAGAGAATAATTAGGTTTAACATAGGCTCCAAGTTCTGTATACCTTCTAATGCTTTCTATAATATCAAAAGGATAATAATTAGAAATAAATTTTCTTAAATCTTCCAATTTTTTAAAGGTTAAAGATTTTAATAAATCATTTGTTTGTTGAATATTATTATTAAAATCTCTATTGGTGTGTAGAATATTCAACCTTGGCAGTGATTTTCTGCGAGCATCAATATAGCTCCAAATAAACTCTCTAACTTCTTCATCTAATAAAATATCCTCAATCTGTAAAGGAGACATTTTTATTGAACTTAACACATACGGACAATTCAAAGATGGAGATAGAATAATACTGTCATTAGTATTTATAATCATAAAAGGATATATCTTACAATCAATCAATCTATTATTATAGATCTTACATTCTTTTGTTTTTATATCAAATTTAGAGCATTTTTCGTTATTATGATAATCAGTTATTTCAGTAACACAACACCAACCACACTCTCTCCAATCACATTTCCAACCATTTGCATTGCTTGGCATTACCAATTTGATGTTAAATTTTTTTATGAAATCAGCAATATTATTTTCCATGAAAGTAGTATTTACATATTATCAAATATAGCTTGCCACTTTAACAATAAAAATCATTTTTGATAAAATTTTTGATAAAATTGTTCTATGTCAGTTGAATAACGGTGTATGATAAATTGTAGTTATGCATATCCATAATAGAAGTTATTTATATTCATAATAGTAGATAGATATCTTTTAAGCTCACATTGAGTGGTCATTGACCGAGCTGAGTACAAATGCATCAGAATAATGCTCATAGATTTACATTTCTATATGTCCATTTTTGATTTTAGTTTTCTCATTCAGGCGCAAGTATAATATTAAGAAGAGATGTAAAAACTGAGCATATTAATAAACAGAACTCATTGAAGAGTTTTGCCAAGAAAATAAGATTTACATCAACTAAAGATAATAATACAAAACTCTTTAAATGAATGACACTTTTATGCTCTTAATTTAACTTAATTATCAGGATATTTAATTTAATATGCAAGAATTAAATGAAATTGAGAGTTTGTTAAGAAAAGGGAATAAAGAAAAAGCATTTGAGCTTATCAAAGATATGGATTTTATTACTTCTAATTTATTGATAAATGAAGCACTTTTTTTTGGAAATGAGGGAGAGGAAGATCTTTCCGCTACATATCTTGAAATTGCAGTTAGGATTGAAGAAGATTCCAAAACCAAAAATATACCAAGGCTTGAATTAGCAATGATTTATGCCAGTCTTGGAATGAATTATGCGCATAAAAAAGAATATCAGAAGGCAATAAAAAATTGCAATAAAGCACTAGAATTAGACACAAATAATAATTATGCACTCATTCAACTCGCTTTAATATGGAATTCACTAAATAATTTCAATAGAGCAATTGAAGTTTGTAATTTCGCTATTATAATAAATCCAGACATTGCTGAAAATCATTATCACAGGGGATTGATTTATTCTAATTTCGGACAGTGGGAAAATGCTATAAAAGATTATTCTATAGCTGTAGAACTTAAGCCAAATTTAAGTGATGCTTACATTAATCGTGGAAATGCTTATGGGCATTTAAAATTATACACTGAAGCTTTAGAAAGTTACAATAAGGCAATAGAACTTAATCCAAATTCTGTTGAAGCCTACCATAATCGCGGAAATGTATATCGAGAAATAAAAGATTGTGATAAATCTGTGAAAGATTACAATAAATCATTAAAGTTGGATCCTGCCTTTGCTCCTTCTTACTTTGGTCTCGGGCTTATGTATACTGATTTAGAAGAACTTGATAAAGCACTGGAAAATTATAACATTGCAATAGACATAAATCCAAGTTTTGGGTCCGCTTATGTTAATCGCGCTAATGTTTTTAATAGTTTAAAACAATACAAAAAAGCAATAAAAGATTGCGAAAAGGTAATAGAACTTTATGAGAATCATGAAAAATTTTTTATCGAGAATTGGGATAAGGAAAGTTTAATAAGTTTGGCTTATAATAATCGTGGGAGCGCTTATGGTAGTCTCAAAAAGCATGAAAAAGCAATCGAAGATTACAAAAAAGCAATTGAAATATTCCCAGGTATTGATTTAGCTTATAGAAATCTTGGAATAGTATATTGTTATACCAATAAGAATTTAGATGAAGCTATAAAAAACTTTAAAAAAGCTAGGGAGATTTTTAGACGAGAATATGATCGAGAAGAGATGCTTTCATTGATAGCATGGGCAAAAGCTAGAAAAGAGATGAATCAAAAGCGATGGAATAAGTTTAGAGAACATATGGGGGAAGTAAAAGAGATTCTTGATAGAATTAAACCAGCAGATTGGCCAGAATATTGCATCAGAATGTCTTATTTTGATGAGAAACTGGATAATGTTCTTTCTATTATTAATCCAAAAGAGGCGCTTAAACAGCTCAATGTGGTTTTATCGGATTTTTTGAAAGAATCTCCAAAAATAAAATTATTTGAGCCAGAAGCATCGATATTTATGGCTAGATTAAAATCTTTTACAATTCTGTATGTATTTCTTGATTTGATAATCAACATTGATGAAAATTCAGATTTGGAAAATATACAGAAAACATTTATTGAATTGCGCGAAAAATGTAAAAAGATAGAAAAAGATTTTGAAGCTACTAATTTTACAATAGGAAAAAGAGGTATTGTAGATATAGAGGATATTATACACAGAGATGGGACTGAAATCTTGGAGGAAATTGGAAAGTTTCCTAAAACTTCTAGAAAAGAAGTAGCAATAAATAAGCTGACAAATTCATGGAGTAAGCTCAGTACAGCAATAAGTGCATTAAATGGCCTTTCTAGTTATGAAATACAAAATATTTTCCTTCAAAGACAAATATACGAGAAAATTAATAAAACAGAAGTAGGAATGCAGGGATTATGTGAGAGTAATAAACGGATTGAGACCAAATTAGATGATATATCAGGAACATTAAAAGATTTGAATGCTGGATTTGGGCGTATTAAAGAAAGCTTTGAACAAGAACTAAGGGATCAAGGTACACTCGCCCAAGAGATAATAAATCAGCTCGATGCTTCTCATCTGCTTCTGAAAGATTTGGTAAATGATTCCGAAAAAGTTGCAGGAAAAGAAGGTGAAAGCATCAGGCGATTCGCAAAACGTATTCAACAGATGATAGAAAATAAGGATCTTGATGGACTAAAAATTTTTATTGAAGAAATTATCAAAAATGAGAAATTATTGTCTGACCTTATTGAAAAAAGCACAGTCTCGCTGAAAAATAAAAAAGAAGCCAAAGAAACGCTCAAATCCAGCTTATTTGGATTTAAAGATATTATTGGTAATGTTAAGAAAAACATGAAACCATTCAGTAATAATGTTGCATCTCATGTGGCTGCAGCGTTAATAGCTGAAGAGATCATAAAATATATCTTCCCATTATTATCTACTGCCATAATTGGGATTCCTATTCCGTCTCAGGTAGTGAATTTGTTTTCAAGGGTATCAAAAGATAATACCACTGCAATTACTCCCAAAGAGCTACCGCTTTGATTTATGTTATAACGTAATTAAATATTTAGTATAAATTGTAAAATCTTATTATAATATTTTATTGTATATTAGGATAATTACCAACACGAATTGAAACGGTCTCAAGAATGGAGAAACAAGAAGTACCAAATCCAGCCTGACACCACGACTCTTCTCGAAAATCGTATTTTCCATTATAAGATTGATAGCCATTGGCATGGCCGCAAAAATGACAATCCTGGATTAATGATAATCATCGGGTATTTACGAACTCATAAATATTTGTTGGATACTTAAAGTATATCACAGAGCAAGAAAGAGATGTAACGTGTACTCAGAAATCGTTAGGCACAGGATTGGATCATTGCTTGAGCAAGATAAATTCGCTTTACTTCTGAGCCTGATGATACAGCTCTCCCTCGCCTTTTTCCTGGGTCACTTCTATGACATAAGAATATCAATGGGGACAGGGTATCTTGTTGCCGAGGGGTTGAATCCCTATGAACAGCACTACCTTGGTGGCATTTTCAATCACGAGATATTCCAGGGAATAACTCCAGGCATAGGGTATCCTCCTCCGTGGGCTATAATCCTCGGGCTCATCTATCTCTTTTCCTATAAAATCGTCCATGACCTGTTCCTGTATAACTTCGCTATCAAGCTCCCTATAATAGCGGCAAACATATTCCTTGCCTATTCTGTAAGAAATATGCTGCAGCACGATATGAAAATTGATCCAATAAAAGCCAGAAAAGCGTGGCTTCTTATGCTATTTAATCCGTTTATTCTGATCACCACCTCTGCCTGGGGCCAGATCGATGGGATCGTTGCTTTCCTTGTGATATTATCGTTTCATAACCTGTATCTCAAAAAGACCGGCAGGTCTGCTGTCCTGCTTGCGCTTGCTATTTCCCTGAAACCTATTGCCCTGCCGCTGCTTCCCCTTCCCATCATATACACAGCCCGTGGGTCGATGAAAAGTTGCGCAAAATATCTCATAATCTCCCTGGCATCGATTCTTGTCCTGACAGTATTGCCGTTCTACCTGTTAAACTGGAATCCCGGGCCAATATTCCGAAATTGGGATTATCACGAAACGGTTGCAGGAGGTTTATCCATCTTTGGTTTCGTGGAAGCCCTGCAGGGGACATACCATATCCCGGATTCCATGTACCTGCTCGGGTTTTTATGGATACCTGCTGTAGCATTGGGCTACATCTTCCTGCATCCTCGGTTCAACTCGCCAGAGGAAATAACACGGAGCGCTTGCAGCATAATCCTGATATTCCTGCTCACTCGCGCCTGGGTTTCAGAGCCCAATCTCGTTCTGCTCATACCATTCCTGGTAATGGTAATGACAATGAATAACATATCATGGAAGGTCTATACTTTCGCCTGGTCTGTACCTCTTGTTTTTGCATTCTTAAACACATCGATCCCGCAGCTCTTTGCACTGATTTATCCACAGGTTATTGGAGACCTATCGGGTATTGACATTAAGATACGTGGCGCAAGGCTGATGGCAGGTTATCTTACAGTTCTGGTGTGGCAGGTCACGGGCTGGTATATCGTTATCAGGTTGAACCGGAACTTATCGAAGAGCAGGTTCAATAGGATCAAATCACATAGCGAAAGTTGATTGGTACAGTTTTACCGTGTAGTCCCGAAAACTTTGACTTTATACACCCTTCCTGTCGGCATAGGAAAACGATATTATCACCCCTTTTGCGATTCCTTTGCATAAATTAAGAGGAACCGGATGGCTCCTCTGTTGAATTAACTTTTAATTGAAGTCAGTATCCGTATCCTCCGGAACTGGTTGCTGTCGCTGTCGGAGTCTGGGTGACCATTGATGAGACATTCGTCGGTGCAGTTATGGTAATAGTCCTCTCATCAGACCATATGTTTGCGCCGCCGATTATTGCATGCGCCCTGAAATAGAAGATTCCGGTCTTGCTGATGGTTATAGTTGCACTGAAATCAGCGGGTATTGTTCCATTCTGGACCGGTGTCAGGACCGGATAACTCTTAAGCGTCAGGGGCTCGGACTTCGAATCCGGACCATAATGAACTGCAGTGTGCGGAATAGTGACCTGGGTAGGATTATTGACCCGCCATGTTACCACAAAACTCTGTCCTGCTACGGCTGTTGTCGGCGCTGTTAAAACCATAACGCTTGGGGCAGGCGTTGGTGCTGGAGTCGTCATGGGTGTTGCAGTCGGTGTCATGACCGGTGTAACGACCGGCGTGGGAGTTCCTGTAGGTGGATTCACACAGCCTGATATTAATGAAGATACGATAGCAATAGCTGCTATCCAAATAACAATTTTACTCCTAATCATAAATAACCTCCAATGATTATTTATCATGATGGTATTTATAACCATCTGTCGATATGAAATCGTTTAACATCAATCCAAAAATCAATACCCTCCGCCTCCGCCTGTGTAACGCGGGTTGATTGCAATCTGATATCCCGGCGAATAAATATCCACACCGTCAACAGTTGCGTAAACCCTGAAATAAATCGGGCCACCGCCGGCAGGGGCTATTAAATCCACACTGAACTTCTGCGGGGTTTTTCCATTCAGCACCGTGCTGTTCCTGGTATAATTTGCACTATAACCCCATTGAACCCCGGTCTGGCTTATGTTCCCTGTTGTTCCTCCTGCCACTTCCCATTGGATTGTGAAGTTTGCTTCTCCATTTACGCCTGGCGGATAAGATGTTACCTTAATTGCCGGGGGGACAGATGGAGTCACAGACGGAATTGCAACGGTTGCGCCTGGTGTCGGTGTTGCAGTCGGCACAGCAGTTGTCGGTACAGGAGTTGGTGCCGGTGTGGGAGTTGCCCCTGGCGGCGCGCTCACACAGCCTGAAATTATTAACGATACGATAACAATAGATGCAATAAAAATAATTTTACCCCTTATCATAGATTAACCTCCAGGGTTTTATTTATCAAAGATGGTATTTAAAACCATCTGTCATTAAGAACCGCTTTCCACTTCCTTACTATCATTCGCTGACAGGAACTATCCTGTCTTTTAGTTTAGTCTCCAGATTATGGTTCATTGTTTCAACGACATTGCCGACAATGCCCTCGACTTCGTTTTTTAATCTTTCATCATTATCAAAAAAATCATTGTCTGTTTTGGCATTATATTGAGCGCCGTGAGTCCTGTACATAAAACCGAACGGGGCAAGAACAAAACCCATTTGCTGGAAGTAAATAAAAATGTCCATAGAGGTTTTCATTCCACCATCTTCATGTCCGTTGACCAGAATCCCCACGACTTTTCCTGTAGTTAAGCCTTCTTTTTTCAATAAATAAAGATTTTGAAGGCATGTCAGCCTGTCCAGGAAATCCTTTAACCGCGCCGACATATTATTCCAGTTTATGGGAGAAGCGATTATCACTGCCCTGGAATCAACTATCATTTCATGAAGCGCAGGCGCATCATCAAGCTGGTTCCTGCACGGGTATGTGCATGCCGAATCCCTCATACTGTAGCAGCACCAGCAATGCTGGATATCAAGTTCATTCAGGTTAAACCTCCTGAAACTCACTCCTTTTCTTTTGAGGGTTTTTTCAGCCAAATCCGTTAAAAAGCCGGTATTGTGCGCTCTGTGGGAACTTCCGTTAATTAATAATACATCAAATTTTTTCCCATCATATCCAAGTTTTTGTTTATCCTTTAGTTCCGAATATTCTTTAGAAGAACTGCTGCACTGGGGACACTCTTCCGGGGGCTCATTTCCCTTATAAATGTAGCCGCAGACACTGCATTTCCAGACTTTACTTTCTTCCTGGCTGGTCTTTTTCGTTTCCGCGGATGCAATAGTAAACATATTTAAATCCCATTTTTTCATGAACCGGGCAGCCCGGGCACAAACATCCTTTTTCCACTTTAATGCATTTGCTTTTTCCTGTTGTTGAAAGGCAAAATGCTATTTCTTCCCCGCAGTCGATATACGTTGGGCAGAGCCTGCACATGCACATTTTGGTTGCTTCTGTTCTATCCATATTTTACCTCTTATAACCGCAATTTGATTTTATTGAATTTGGTATATTAGATATTCTGGGATATTAGATAAATAGTATGTAATATTTGCTTATTTCATCAGCCTGAACATAAAGTTGGTCAAAATCTCAAACGGTTTCATAACCGGGAATGAATAACTTCCAAACCTCTTCTTCATCTCAAACTGCGCCTCCCCTTTTAAAATCCCGAACTTCATCTTGTTCTCAGAGAAATCCGCATCGAAGATAAGGACATGATCAGAGATAATACTGTCCGGGACTTCCCATTCTTTTGAAATCCTTTCCTTTACCCGTTCATAGAGAGCAGTTCCGGGGAGGGGGTAGGGCATTGTGAAAGAGAGATAGTCAAGAGGAAGAGAGACCGCGAAACGAAGGGTTTCAAGCACGGTATCGTCGGTTTCCCCGGGATAGCAGAGAATGAAAAAAGCCCCGGTCTGAAGGCCTGCTTCATGGGCTGCATGAACCGCTTTTCGTGCCTTTTCCAATGTGATTCTCTTTTTCATGAGCTTTAACACCGAATCGTTTCCTGACTCAATCCCGAAATATATCCTGTCACAGCCGGCATTTTTCATCGCGATAGATACCTCATTATCTATTGAGTCCACTCTCCCCAGGCATTCCCACCTGAACCGGAGACCTCTTTTCCCGATCTCGTCACAGATCCTGAGCACTCGTTCCCTGTTAAGCGTGAACACGTCATCTGCAAAGTGAATGCGATCGTATCCGAATGAAAGTGCCTGTTCAACCTCATCCACTACATTTTCAGGTGACCTCTCACGGTAAGAAATGCCAAAGACGGCATTACTGCAGAACTCGCAGCTGAAGGGACAGCCCCTGGTTGTGAAGACAGTGGTGGTAGCATTGCCGAACCTTTTCTTCCAGTAATCTATGTACCTGTCATTCGGAAACAAATCCCTTGCAGGAAATGCTATACTGTCAAGACCAAGTTCTAATTTGCGCGGCTCCGTGA
Organism: Candidatus Methanoperedens sp.; assembly: GCA_026552835.1. Next base: position 18,990 of record JAPMTY010000053.1, on the reverse strand, counting down.
AAACTATTTCACCTTTCATCCGGCCCTTCTCGCCGTTTTTCCTTTTGCGGTATACGATTCCCTGCGCAGAATGAGGGTCATTGCCGCTCTCATATGCCCTGACCAGCTCTAACATGGCATTTTCCCCTTCTCCCTTTACCACGACATCAAAGTCGTTCATGAATGAAACAGGGTCGCAGGAAGGAAGGGGACCACCTGCAATAAGGAGATCACAACTAGCACGCAAGTTTCTTGCAAACCAGACGCTGTCATTCCGCATGGTCACCATGCTGTATATCCCTACAACATCCGCTGCGGTGGACTTTGCTTTCGTTAGAGCTTCGTCCCTTTTCATAAATGTGCAATCCAGGATATCTACTCCGTAGCCTGCATTCCTGAGGGATGCCGCTATATACCCCAACCCAAGAGGAGGAAAGCGAAAACTCGTTCTGTTGTGCGGACGGTTAAAATATGGATAAATAAGGAGAACAGTGGTCATTCAGGCGCTCCAATGCGGATATCGTAGGTGAAATTAATAATGTCATGCGGCAGCACATAGGCAAGTCCCGACCATGCCAGACGCCCTTCAACAAGCTCTCTCCCCCTGAACATCCTTGCTTCTTTTACTCTGTTTAGCGTGAAAGCTATGCTATCGCGGAAATCAATGAACGATGTCTCATCTGCAATAGTTTCATCCCACGTCCCGATTGCTTTTCCCCTCAGGAATAACCCGTTTGAATCGCGATAGCTGTCAAAGTGGTTTGCGCCCAGTTCATTCATTATATTCACTTCCAGGATTCTTGATAAGACACATGCCCGCCGTCATTTCGATTCTGACCAGTGCAGGTATCTTAACATCAAGAACCATATATTTTCATCCTTATGCCTTTGCAAAAGAAATATAATCCAATACATATCCCCTGATTGATGTCCTATTAATAATATCCTCTTTGTTCCTGAACGGCTTTCCCCTGATTATTTCTGCAACCTGTTGTTTTCCGATTCCCGGAAGCACCTGGAGCAATTTGACGGACGCCGTGTTTATATCAACTGGTACCGGAATCCCTGTAATAGACCGATGGCCGTGGTCAGTCACAAGTATATCGAAAGATTTGTTTAATTCAAGCTTCAATGGGATTCCGACAAGAAGAGGGTACGTCCCAAGCTGCCGCACGAATGTTATCTTATCATACACTTCAGTCCTCACATCCTTCAGTATCATCCCGGCAGGCGCAACACGCCGAAGCATGGGAAAGTCGATTTCATTTCGGATTTTTTCTTTGTAGCGAAGGAACATATCCTTGTTTTTCCTTACAAGCTCGTCATGGCCTGACATCGGAGTGCCTGCAAACGTCATCACCTGCCTGATATTCACCCTGCGTACCATTAGGCCGCTATCCAGCACTTTTTTTAAGAATTCATAGTTTAGCTCAAATGTCTTTTTGGTTTCTCCTTTTAAGCCATGCACGAAGTTTATCCCGGGCAAAAGTTCAGGAAGACCGCTTGCTCCCCGCGCTGCTCCGACTTCATTTAAGAGTTTTATGGCTTCAAAAACCTCATCCGGCGCAGCTTTCAGGTCATTTGCCCTTATTACCTCAGGGTCTGCACTTTCCATTCCAAGCGCTGCCACGTCCCCGGATGTATGATATCGTACAATGATTTTCGCAATCTCCCGCGATTCATCCGGATACCGCGCAAGCGTTACAGGATTGGCATTATCCATGTGAAGCACTTTGAGTTCCGGCGCAGCTTTTCGAATGCCGCTATATAGTTCCTCCAATGCATCTGGATTCGGTACGCCGCCTTTTGCCCGGTACATGAATAAATCAGGCTGCCTGCCTATCCTGAAATACCGCGCGCCGTGGGCATAGAGCGCCGCTGCTTCATTTATCACATCTTTTATTTCACGGAAATCCGGTTTTCCATAGAAGGGTTCGGTGCAGAAAGAGCAGTGCAAGTTTCGCGGGCATCCGCGGTAGGTCTCAAGCTCGCACATCACAAAAGGATAATCAGGGTGCTGGCGGATTATGAATGCGCCTTTTTCACCCCATCTCCCGATTTGCGATGTCGTTCTCATCCTGTGTTCTACGGCATCAGGGTCTTTTATGTTACCGAGCAAATCGTAAACAAATGCCTCTATGTCGTTTTTAGCAAGTGTGATTCCGGGAACGGCCAGTTCTTTTGCAGACGAGCCGCCTTCCTCCCCGAAACCCAGCCTGATAGGTCCTCCGATTACCTTTGTGCCTTCAAGGTGCGAAAGTTCCCTGAGCTCGCCCCAGGTTATCGGCGCAGCTCTTAGGTATTTTCCTGGAACTGTCATCCCGGCAATAATTACGATGAGGTCGAACCTGAAAGCTTCTTTACGCTGGCGCAACTGGTCTATGGTACGATAGGTTATATCATGCTCAGGTACACCTCTTTCGACAAGAGCGCCGGCTATATACCTCGGATAGGGCGCCATGTACGGCGGTACGCCAAGGCATGCCGGTTCATCCACGTAACCATCAATGATTAGAACGCGCATAGGTTATCTTTATCATGCTTTAATTTTAATTAATGGTTCCCATGAAAGATATTTTTGAAATAGCTCACAGGGCACTATTGCTTACACAAGAGGCAGGAGCCGATGAAGCCGAGATTTATTGCTTAAAGGGCAAATCTATCTCAATCGACATACACCGGGATGTTATCGACCTCGCAAAAGAAAGCATGGTTTCAGGCATCGGGATAAGGGCTATAGTCAAAGGTGCTGTGGGTTTTTCAAGTACCAATGATGAAAGGCGCATTGAAGAGGCCTGTAATCTTGCAGTAAAATCGGCTAAAGTCAGGGGCAGCGACCCTGAGTGGTCGGGCCTTCCAGAAAAAAGCAAACCCGTAAAAGTTGCAGGAATTTTTGATAAGAAGCTTGCGGCTCTTGAAATTGAAACATGTATGGATTATGTTTCCATAATGATAGAAGGTGTAAAATCCGTCCCATCAGTTTCGCCCACTTCGGGGCATTTCTCATGCGGGAGTTCAACTAAACTTGTCTTGAACTCAAACGGCATTGAAATCCAGGAAGAGGATACGGCCATCCAGGCGACTGTTGATACAGCAACGCAGGATACGCCGCTTTCAACGGCTTCCGAATTTGATATGTCGCGGAAACTTGACATTGATTTTTTTAAAATTGGGGAAAAAGCCTCAACTCTTGCATCGCGGTCAAGAAACGGCATAAGCACAGAAACGCGCGATACTTCAGTGCTTCTTGAGCCCCTCGCTTTTTCTGATATTCTTGAAAATACGCTTGTAACTTCATTAAATGCGGATAATGTCCAGAAAGGACGTTCATCACTTGTCGGGAAAATCAACACCGAAATTGCTTCTGAAGCCCTGTCTATTATCGATGACGGAACGCTGGCCGGCGGGCTGGGAACATCATCGTGCGACGATGAGGGCACGGCATCGCAGAAAATCGCTATTGTGAATAAGGGTGTTTTGTCTTCTTTCCTTTACGATTGCTATACAGCAGGAAAAGAAAAAAGAGTTAGCACAGGCAACGCTGTCCGCGGCTCGTACACATCGACGCCCTCAATAGGAATACGCAATCTGATAATCAAACATCCTTCCTTTGATGTTGTTGGTGAAACAAAAGACGGCGTTATTGTCAATACCGTAATCGGGGCGCATACAGCCAATCCAATTTCGGGTGATTTCTCAGTCGAGGCGAGAAATTCGTTTTTGGTAAAAAACGGCGAGATTACTTCGCCTATCAAATCGCTGATGATTTCCGGGAATATCTTCGAGCTGTTAAGGAATATCGACGGCGTAGGAAAGGATGTCCGGAATGTGGGGAATGTAATTACGCCCACGGTACGTGTGGCTAAGATGAAAGTAGTTGGATAAATTTTTATTTATGCAATTTTTTTTGAACTGCTTCGCCTGTTAATTCCCGAATTGCATCTGACGCAATCCATTTAGCGCTTTTTGAATTTAAATCCTGAACACCTTTTGCGGTCTTTATCGCCTCTTTATTTAAATTGGTATTACGTTTTCCAATCTGGCGTAAAGCCCAATTGACCGCTTTTTTAACAAAGTTCCTGCTGTCAACAGCTTCTCTTTTTATTATGGGCAGGAACTTTACGAACTCCTCATCTTTTGCACTTTTATCGTGAACCGCTAACGCAGCCATCAAAACAAAACCTGCCCTTTTAACGAACTCTTCCTCCCTTTTGCTCCATTCAACCGCCTTTTTATAGGCAAAATCGGTTTTATCGAAAAGATTACTGCAGACCTGGTCGCACACATCCCATGAATTGAAATCTTTTACCCAGCTCTCCATCTGCTCCTCTGTTACTTCTTCAGGGGAATCAATCATGCCAGCAAGTAACCGCGCTTCATGGATGCCCGAAGACCAGAGCTTCAGGGCAAGCGCATGATTTTTTCCTGAATCTTTCGCTATCTTCCTGAGGGTTGGAATGGAGATTCCGTATGTATTATTTGAATCAATTCCAAATCTTGCCATCCCTGCTACCGCTTCCGGATTAGAGAGTGATTTAAGCTGTTTCAGGATGTCTTCACAGGTCAAAGTCATTTTACTTTGCTCAAAATAGATTATTTTTCCCGATGCATGAACCCACTAAGCTTCTATCCCTTTATGAATTCCTCAAGCTGCTCCCGCGCCTCGCTGTCACGCATCTGCTCAGGCGGGTGCTTCATGAAATAAGCCGATGCGGGGAATATGGGTCCTCCGATGCCTCTGTCAAGCGCTATTTTCGCCACGCGGATGGCATCCACGACCACGCCTGCGCTGTTCGGGCTGTCCTCAACCGACAGTTTCAAATCAATATAAGCCGGGACATCCCCGAAGAGCTTGAAGTCTATTTTTAGGTGGCATATCTTGTTGTCGTTCAGGCAGTCGATGCATCCGTTCGGGCCTGCATAAACATACGCATCGTACGGAATTTGCGAAGCAACCGATTCGGTTTTTGAGATTTTCTTGGACTTTAGCCTTGACTGGTCGGTCATGTTCCTGAAATCCGTATTGCCTCCGATGTTCAACTGGTACGTGCTGTCGATTTTTGCACCCCTATCGACTATCATCTGGGTAAGTGCGCGGTGAACTATCGTGGCTCCGACAAGGCTTTTTATATCGTCCCCGATTATCGGGAGTTTCGCTTTTTTGAATTTGTCAGCCCACTGCTTATCTGATGCGATAAATACAGGAATGCAGTTTATGAACGCGCATCCGGCTTCAAGAGCCTGCGAAGCATACCATTTTACGGCTTCTTCAGAACCTACTGGCAAATAATTTATCAATATGTCAGCTTTTGCCTTTTTTAAAACCGAGGCGACATCGACAGGTTTCTGTTTTTTGTCAACCCTGAAGTAATCCTTCATGTGAGGCGCAACGCCATCCAGCACCTCGCCTTTCATCACTTCAACGCTAAGAGATGGTACTTCGGAGAATTTTTTCGTGCAATTGGGTTCTGAAAAAATTGCTTCGGATAGATCCGTTCCCACCTTACGCATATCAATATCAAAAGCTGCGACTGGTTTTATGTCCGAGATAAGATACCCTCCAAGGGAATTATGCATCAAACCCGGGACGAGTTTATCGGACTTTTTTACAGGGTTATAATACTCAAGACCCTGGATAAGAGATGAAGCGCAATTACCAACACCTGCGATTGCTATTCTAATGCCTGCCATTTTTAATACCCTCACAGTCATAACCGTTATCCAACTTAAAAGTTGTTATTTCAATATCTCTCTGACATGTGCGATTCTCTGGAAGATTGTGATGAAGGAAAGGATTGCCACTAAAAGAATCGCCCAGTTGACAATGTCAAGAAAAGCGCCTGCAATCAGGATTATCATTCTCACGGGACGTTCCCCGATGCCAACGGATGCGCTTGCGCCTGCAGCTTCTGCCCGCGCCCTTGTGTAGCTCACCATCAGCGACCCGAATATCGCAAGGACGCCGATAAACCAGTCAGGATATGGGGAAATGACGGCAAGGCCGCCGTAAATCGCCCCTATGATCACTGCCGCATCGCCAAACCTGTCGCAAACGGAATCAAGAAAACCGCCAAATCTGGTAATTCTTTTGTTCTCGCGTGCCACGAGGCCGTCGAGAGCGTCAAAAAATCCGCCGGCAAGAAGAAAAGCTCCTGCAAGTAAAACCTCGCGCTTTGCAAAAAAGAATCCCGCAACGATGCTCAGGAAAAGTCCGAAAAGTGTTAATGTATTCGGGTTTATTTCAGTTATCTTTTTTGCAAGAGGGCTTAGCGCATGCCTTACGAATTCTTTTATATCTTCAAACATTGTTTTTTTATTGTTGCGGGATATGATTAATATTGCTTTTGATTAAGCCTCTGTCATTTATTCGCTGACCGTATCCCGTCCTTCAACTCCCTCGCCAGCGCCTCAAGCCTCTCAGGAACATCTCTTCCGCTTGCGATAATATCCACAAATGCAGACCCGACGATTACCCCGTCCGCACCCGTGCGTATGATTTCAGAAGCCTGTTTGCCATTCGATATCCCGAATCCGACTGCTTTCGGAGTTTTGGTCTTCACCCTTTCAACCAGTTCGCGCGTTGAAGCTGCGACATCCTTCCGCGCCCCTGTAACACCCATGCGCGCCACAAGATAGATAAACCCTGTCCCCTCTGCCAGTATCCTATTCATCCTTGACTCAGTAGTCGTGGGAGCCACAAGGAAAATAAGGTCAACTTCATATTGTTTGCAGATGACTGCAAGGTCGCCTGCTTCTTCAGCCGCAAGGTCGGGAACGATTATACCTGAAATCCCGGATGCAATACAGTCTTTCACGAATTTTTCAAGGCCCCTTTTGAAAATAAGGTTGTAATATGTCATTACCACAAGCGGGATATGAACCTTGAGGGAACCGACAAGCTTAAAATAAATATCAGGCGTCATACCGCCATTGAGCGCGCGCTCAATCCCGGCCTGAATGGTTGGTCCGTCCGCGGTTGGGTCAGAGAAGGGAAGCCCGAGTTCAATAATATCGGCGCCGCCCCTTACAAGCGCGGTTACGTATTCCTTCGTACCTTCAGGCGTTGGGTCTCCGGCGCAGATGTAAGCGATTAAAGCGCCATCCTTTTTCTTCTTTAGCTCGTTGAACTTATCAGCAATCTTCATTTTTTCATCCCCATCACAGTTTCAAGGTCTTTGTCGCCCCTTCCTGAAATATTAATTACAACAATATCACCGAGTTCACCCGAAGAGGCGGCCTTCTTTACATACGCAAGTGCGTGAGAAGATTCAAGCGCAGGAATGATGCCTTCAAGCCTGCAAAGGTCATGGAACGCATCGAGCGCTTCGCTGTCCATGGAATTGCGCGGCTTGATTCGTCCGATATCAGCAAGATATGCAAGCTCCGGGCCAACGCCTGCATAATCAAGACCCGCAGCTATCGAGCTTGATTCGAGTATCTGGCCGTACTTATTCTGGAGAACCTTCGTGTGCATCCCGTGAAGAATGCCCTCTTCACCTGTGCATAAGGTCGCCGAGTGTAGCGCCTCCTTATCGGTTACTTTCATGCCGCTTCCGCCTGCTTCAACGGCGAAGAGGTCAACATCATCCTCGATGAAAGGATAAAAAATACCCATTGCATTGCTGCCTCCACCTGTGCAGGCGACAATGGAATCAGGGAATCTTCCCTCCTTTTCCATAATCTGCGTGCGGACTTCTTTTCCTATGACGCTCTGGAAATCCCGTACCATTGTGGGATATGGGTGCGGGCCGACCACGGAACCAATCATATAATGTGTGGTCTCGACATTGGCCGCCCAGTCACGCATTGCTTCGTTAATTGCATCTTTCAGGGTTTGCGAGCCGCTTTTGACTGGGATGACCTTTGCACCCATCAATTCCATCCTGTAAACATTCATGCGCTGGCGTACCGTATCCCTGGCGCCCATGTAAACCTCGGTCTTGATGCCGAAAGCCGCGCCTGCCATTGCGCAGGCTGTGCCGTGCTGGCCTGCTCCTGTTTCTGCTATTATCCTTTTCTTCCCCATATATCTGGTGAGGAGAGCCTGTCCAAGAGTATTATTTAATTTATGCGCGCCGCCGTGGACAAGGTCTTCGCGCTTTAGGTAAATCTTGGTACCGTATTCCCTGCTGAGGTGCTTTGCGAAATATAATGGAGAAGGGCGTCCTGCAAAATCACGAAGGTAATAATCCAGTTCCTCATTAAAAACAGGGTCGTCTTTGTATTTCTCATACTGCTCTGTCAATTCCTCGATTGCAGGCATTAATACCTCAGGTACGAACTGCCCGCCATATTTGCCGAATTTGGTAAGTTTTAATTCCTGTTTCATATTTTTTCCCTGTTTTTACCTGTCCAGTGCATGTACTAACTCGTGTGTTTTATCGTAAATATTTCCCTGCATAATAGATGTTCCTACAAGAATAGCATCCGCACCGGCGTCTATCATACGGACGGCATCCTCGCGGCTTGATATTCCGCTTTCGCTGATAATTGTCCTGCCGCTGATAAGGGGCGCCAGTTTTTCGGTTGTGGTTATGTCAACTTTCATCGTGGTGAGGTCCCTGTTGTTTACCCCTATGATACCGGCGGCTGTGGAAAGAGCATTATCAAGTTCTATTTCATTATGCACTTCGACAAGTGGTTTGCGTCCGCACGAAATAGCCTCGTTAACAAAATCTTCCAGTTCAGTACCGAGAATCCCTGCAATCAACAGGAGCAAATCGCTTTCCACTTCATAAATCTGGGCTTTATCTACGATAAAATCCTTCCTCAGCACGGGGATTTTTACAGCATTCCTTACGCTTTTTAAGTTCTCAAGGCTTCCTTTAAAAAATCTGGGTTCTGTCAGCACGGATATCGCAGCCGCGCCGCCTGCTTCCATCTGCATTGCAATCCAGGCTGCATCTTCCGGCGTCACATTTCTGATAAATCTTGTCGGAGATGAAGGTTTCACTTCTGTGATTACCGGAATCCTGTTTTTCTGTTTTATAGTTTCAATGCTTTCCCGGAAATCCCGCGCTGTCATATTTTTTTTTTGATAATCCGTGATAAGCGGGATTCTCTTTTTTGTTGATTCCAGTATTTCATTGATTATCGGGTGCATAGATATCTTATCAAATTGTACATATTAGTACATTGATGTACAATTATGTTCATTATATATAAGCATTTTGGGGATTATCAAAATTCTTAACAACAAATTCATTGCGCAGCCTTCACAATCGTATTGAAATGATTAAGCCTTTTTGTCCATTTATCATCGCTTTTGATTTCAGTATGGCACTTCAGGCAAGAGGCAGATGAGTCCAGATGACATTTAATACAATCCACATTTCTATCGCGGTGTATTACAATAAGATTACCATTGCTGGGCTTTAGCGGGTCAGGATAATCATGGCAATTTGCGCACGATATTGTACCGTTGCGAAAAGTTGGCACTTGCGGGGATGCTGCCCCATGACAGCTTTCACAGGTCACGTTTTTATTTTTCGGGCTCATTGGATGAACATTATGGTCAATCGTATGACATTCCAGGCAATATGCGCCTCCTTCCACATGCTGTTTTACCTGGTATGCCTGGGGATAGCTTTTCTTTCCCGAAAGATGGCACCCTTCGCAAACGTTTTTTCCGCTTGAAACTAGCTCTGTTAAGTTCGTAAGCTGGGTGTAACCATCGACCTGTTTGCTGATATTGATTTGAGTGTTATTAGGGAATCCCGGCGTTTTAACAGAATAAATATTGAGTTGCCTATCATGTGAATAAACAGAGAATAGTACGCCTACAACAAGTCCGAATAACACCAGAACCGCTAAAACGATAATAGTCTCTGCTTTCATGATTCCCTGTTTATAACATGCAGCGCAAGCATTAAAATAATTGCAATAATCAACATGATTATCGGGACAGCGCCTTCAAGCCAGGGCATCTTCTCATCTATGATTTCAAGCAAACTCTTGGGAATGGGTGTGGGAGTGGGAGCCGGAGTAATATTGTCCTGTCCTGAAACATTGGCAGACACCGGCAAGACCAGAGAAGGGTCGATGACCGTGATTTTATTGGCAGGTATTACACCAAATGACCCATCATAATCTTTTTTCCAGAATGTGATTATAGGCGAGGGCAATTCCATAACCCCGGGTTTAGTGAATGATAAATTATAATTGAAAGAAACAGGTTTGGAAGTTGGGTACAGATAACCGCTGAAGGCCATGGTTCCTGAAATGAATGTGGTATTTTTCGGAAGAACATCAGATGCATTTAACGCCACAGGAAAGTCACCGATATTCTCCAATGTCGTTGTTACACTCAGGCTTTCGTTTAACTTTGGACTTGTTTTATCTGTTTTCCTGGTAACCACCACATAAGCACCATACACATGTGTTGCAGGGGTGTTTGAAGAAACTTTCATGGCGACGCCCCAATCATTCCACTGTGCTGCAGCCGCAGGTGTTGTAAAGCTCCCTATTTTCCGTGCGGTTAAATGATATTCAAAATCCCTCGATTCACTTGAATTAAGGTCAAAAACCCACTGCAATGTATTATTATTTATTAATTTAAAATTTTTTGTTGGGGATATGGAACTGTTTATTAAATTAAAATCCTTTAGCACGGTATCCGTGAGAGTCACCGATTTTAATGAATAGCTTTGCGTGTTCGCAACATTTAAATTTACAACAGTCTCTTTTCCAATAGAGAAGAATTTATCGATATCACCATATGATTGATCTCCAAGAATCGAATACGAAGTTATCGATTTCGTTATAGTTATTGTATGGGTGAGAGAGACGGTTTCAGACTGTGTTGCTGAATAGAGATTACCGCTTGAATCCTTAAAATAACTCTGGGCTGATATGATAAAGGATGTTTTATTTGACGGGACTGGTGACTTTATCGATATATTAAAAAAAAACGAATTATTCCTTAAAAGCGGGGTGCTCCATCCCCTGGTCACTATACCTTTGTTGGGGTTATATGTTAATGCATTATCTGATAATTGCCTGTCATTGGCGGGTATTAAGCCGCCTAAATTTATAGTAACATTGCCTTCGGAAAGGTCTGCATCGCCCGTGTTATTGATTTCAATATGCATATCTGATATTCTACCCAGCCCTCCATCCCAGTTCGTTTGCATATCAAGTTCCAATACCGGCTTTTTTTGAGCTATTTCATTTGAGACGGCAATAGTGATAGTGGCCTGAGGGCAGCAGGGAAATGTCCCAACGTTTACCGGGACGACTCCAGGGATGGATACATAATTTGAGATATCTCCCATACTAATCAGGATTCCATGGAAAGTGATGCTATTTCCTGTAAAATCAAATATTAAGTCTTCACCATTGTTGGATATTATCCCATTCTGGGTCACGCCTTTTCTTGTAACTGATATGACCGCATTTCCCTGCCAGTCAAAATCATAAACCCGTATGACATAATCCCCTACGGTGACTGTTGGATTCGTCCAGCTAAGGGTATATGACGTCCCGGATCCCCACTCAACATCCAGACCATTTATTTTTTCAGCCGCGCAAACCGTTGGCCATAGTAATAAAAAAATGATTAAGATTATGAGTCTCTTCAATACTGGCTCCTCCGGAATTTCAACAATATCCTGAAACCCAGCCCGAGGAAAAGCATACCCAGGAAGGTTAAGGCATAGGAATACAGAGGTTCCCACGTAAACTCATTCAAGCCAAATGTTTTCCACGAGATATTTGGTATTAAATTGTGCTCAATAGAAAAACCGAACCAGGCAGAAGCGAATAGAATAATTGATCCTATTACCATTGAAATTCCAATATGGTATAAATCATATTTAAAAGGCATTTTCAATTCCATACGAGGCATTGTAATCCTGGGTTTAGTTGGTGTTTCTTCTTCAGTTTTTTCTTTTAGTTTCTTTTTTAATTCCGCCAGTGCGATATGAAGGTCAAGAGGAAGCACGCCCCTTACCATGTTGGAACACCATGAATAATATGCGAAAACATAAATGACAAGCCCGATAAACAATGAGCCGAACATCTGGTAATCACGCAGATAGGCGTTCATGATAATCGAATACACCGGGAGTACTAAAATCGGCCCGAAAACCCACATCCATACTGATTCAACATTCCAGAGCTTGAATTCGGCTGTTATTACTGCCCACCACACAATATACACTATGGTAACTGCATAGGGAATATATTCCAGCGGGTATTGCAGCATGAATAAAAATGTGGCAAGAGTGACATTGATTAATACGATGTATTTAATGTACATCGAAGTCTGGGCCGGCGCAGCTTCATGGGGGATTTCCCGGCTTGTTGTCTCTTTTACCTTCCCTATTTTTTCAAGGTTCAGGTTCATCATTTCCAGTTGAGATTGGACATCGTTCATGCCCACCTGGACATCTGCCACATCACGCAGTACGGGCTCAAGACGTTTATAAACCACTTCATCGAAAGTATCGTCTGCTATATGTTCCAGATGCGTCCCTTTTTTAAGTACTAAAAAAGCACCGGCAAGGCTCCCGATTCCCAGAATGAAGTATAGTAAATTCATCAGGAAATTTATAGGTTCAAAAGATGTGATAATATTGTATACAAGAGGGAAAAATGATGTAACCAGCAGATATATTGAGGTAAGGATCATGCTTATTACGACTATATATTCGCCTGGCGAGATGTGCCTGACCTTTTTATCCTGTCCATGAACAGGCTGTGAAACCCGGGTACGGCTGGATTCAGGTGCCCCAAGCAGGCCATTCAAATCCAGTTTTTTCTTACTGATGTAAGCATCTTCTTTTTTTAATAATGAATCGATATCAATTCTTTTGTTTGAATAGCGTGCATTATCTTTTTCCATTGCTGGCATCTTTTAGTCTTGCTTCTGGTATAGACCTTTCTCTTTATACCAGTTTATAGCTTCGTGGTGGATTGTTTTATTCGGGAATTTAGTCCAGGCTTCCTGAACAATAGATTCTGTTATTATTGCTTCTGGTGAAATTGCAGACACAAGTTCCAGTGAGATATAGCATAGACTGTTAAGAGTGCTTGGATGTCCTTCACTCTTTTCAATCAAGTATAAAATGGCATCTTCATCAAACGGGTCAAAATCGCGTTTTTTCATTAATTCATGATAGCTTTTTTTCTTACTGGAAACAAGGGCTCGTATTATATATTCAAGTCGCTCGGAAACTGTAAACGGTCTGGTATATTCGCGTATGAGGGCTCTTCTTAACATTGTATCAAGGCTTTCAGTCCATTCTTCAATATGTTTTTCAAAGCGTGGAACTGCAAGAATCAAACCGGTAAACGCCCTGTTTGCTGCATAATAAGGATTGGTGGAATTGGTGATAAGTTCAAAAGCATCTTTTGAGAAATGCTCCCCCTGGTCGAATATGCAGAATAATTTCTTGTTATTTTTAACAAGCGCCTTTAAAACATCATCATAGATGTCAAGGATCATTTCCCTGTCTGCTGTGGATAATTGGGCCAGATAGTTGGGGTCAAGGTCGCCGATTATCGATGTAGCAAGCTGTATCGAGCTCTGGCCATACATCTGGTTATACCAGAAAATAAACTCGGGAGGCAGGTTTCTTACGATAAAGTCGGCATTTTCGCTCTTCCCTGAACCTGTAGGGCCTATTAATATCATCAGGCTTGACTGGTTGTGCCTGGCAGCCCGCATTATCCTGTTGCAGACAATTTCATCTTTATTGATGAACATCTTATCATCAATAATCTTGTCGGCGAAAGGATTGAGACACATATGATGTTCCTTGATATATGTATCAAGCGAATCCCTCTGGATAGTATATGACTCGGGTTTACTTATTAATTGTTCAATTATTTTTTCTAAATTCGTCAAATCCGACCTCTTCGACCTTCAAGATATAAATCATTTTTAAATTTAATTATTTGAATAGTTTATATAGTTTATGAATAAAACCGTTTTATCTTTTTCACCTGCTTTTAAAATGTCTTGAAGGACGCGAATCTCTTATTGACAGGAACAAATACATTACAAGACATCCGAAGAATATCATAAGCCCCAAGCTTCTCATGTTCTGGATAGTTTTCGCTATAGCAAGGTATTCCTCCGTATATTGTTCTGTCCTGAAATCCGTTAAGAAATATCTACCCATATTTTTTAAAACTATGGGATTTGAACCCATAATTAAGGCTTTACCGATAACATCTTTTTTATTGATTATCCAGCTGTCCATTTTAGGATTATTATCACCTTTTGTTCTTACTGTATCATCTTTTATCTCAATAATCCTGTGCGTTACCGTAACCGGTTTATTCGAAACAATATCTGTTTGGGGGTCAGGGAATATTATTATATCCCCGACTTTTGGCTGTATTAAAACATCCTGCATAAACACGAGGTCGCCTTTTTTAAAAGTTGGTTCCATCGAACCTGAAGTGACGATTGCAAAAAATAACAAATGAGCTGAAAGAATATATGCTATGAATAGCGTTATCGCGATTGGTAGCAACACTTTTTGGAGTTTGGGTTTTTGGGCATGCTCATGATATGCATTCATTGTTGCATTTATCTTGCCCTGTCTATTTGACTTATTATATTTTTGTGCAATATACCCCACAATTCCGATTGTTTTTTTGAACCCCTGACGTCTGTCCAGAAATATAGCAAGTGCAATTGAAAATAATAGTATATGCCAGAATATGAACCTGTAGAATGGATCACCTACAACTGATATCTGCCATGTAACATAACGCGCCACTGTAGAAATGATGGCAGTAACCATCATCGTTACAATCGCTGTAATCATTATCATATTTAGTTAATAGTTTGTTGCTGATACTTAAAATACCTTTTGTTTATTTATTTCCAATTATATTTAAATAAATCCCGGCATATAATTCGTATCAATACGAACATTTTTTATGATTATTTCACGTACAGAACACCTTTACCGTTGACTATTACATCTCCAGTATATTTCCTGTATGTGACGCCCTCAACAGCTTCAGTGCCTTCGGCCTTGAAAACGGGCATCATTTCATCCACAGTCCCATTGACGATTATTGTGCCTTTTGCCATCTCACTGCCTGGGCGGCTTGTATTGCCCTCGATGACTATTTTCCCTCCGTTGTTGCTGAGACCGGGCAATATTCCTGCATTTCCTTTTACGATAATCTCGCCGCCGCACATATGCTCTCCCATGAAGTCAAGGGTATTTCCAAAAAGGGTTATCTTTCCGCCGCGCATGCCGCAGGTCTCTCCGCGGTATCCCGCGCCGAGATAATAAGCGGCATTTCCTTCTATTATGAGCTCCCCGCCTTTCATCTCCCTGCCTGCCCAGGAATCCACATTCCCGGTTACGGATATTTTACCGCCGCTCATTTTAGCGCCAAGATGCATATCGACATTGCCTTTAATCATAATCAGGCCTGCAGTCATACCTTCCCCGATTCTCTTTATACGGGAAAAATCACCTTCCATAATGATTTTAGTATCAGCCGCAGAGCCAGAACCTTCAACCTTTACCGAAAACAGCTCTCCAAGCGTGGTCTTCTGGTTCCCCATCCATGCTTCCGTAGATAGTATTTCTTTTTCTGTTTTGCCGGCGAATTTATCAGGCGAAATATTCTCTGCCTCGACTGAAATCCTGATTTCCTTTTTGGGTTTAATGGTCACAGTCTGCATGTTAGTTCACCTCAACCGGGATTGCGCCGGCTTTTACTACTTTCGGATGCGTGACGTATGCATCTTGCACCATGTAGTTTGCAAGGTTAATTGAGTAATAGTTCTTGAATTTCATACGAATATCCTTCATCATGATTTCTGTTTGCTCCTCGGGCACAGTGGCGTCTACCCAGAATGTCCTGCCCATAGGTGTAGCCGTAATCTGTCCGTCTTTCACGACTATCTCGCCGCCTTTAATAGTGTAAGCTGCAGATTGGAACGCACTCTTCACCTTAGCATGTTCCACGGACGGGTCTATCTGGTCGGGTTTGATGTCATATATCGAGACATCTGCATCCGCGCCGACTCCGAGATGCCCTTTGGTATCAAGCAGCCCAAGCACCTTTGCCGAACCGGATCTTGTCATTATAGCAATATCGTTAAAGCCAAGTTCCCTTTCAATTCCGGGAATCTTTGTCCTTTTATGAACAGCTTCATGAAGCGTTTTTATCTCTTCCTGCCGTTTCTTATTGCTCATAAGAAGAGCTATGACCTCGGGATAATTCACGAATGGACCACCATTCGGATGGTCTGTGGTCAGAAGGACTTTGTACGGGTCTTTGGTTAGCAATGCAAGCTCAAGTCCCATAGCCCACATAATTGAATGTATTGAGACCTGTTTGGCATAGAATATCGGAACAACGCCTGATGCATCTTCAAGCTCAACATCGCCGTTAGCCCATTTTGCATGCAATAATTTCGCGTTTGCATACTGGACAGGTCCATCTGCGGTCATCGTCGTCGCACTTCCGAAAATAAGCTGCCCCATATCTGTTGTAACATTCTCGCTGTTGTTCAGGTAATTTGCGATTTCATCGGCTTTGGATTCAAAGTCACCCCAATTAGTCCCGCCCCAGCAATTGAAGGTGATATGGGTAACGTGCAGAACCTGTCTGTCCTTGCTCGGCTTCACCTGTTTTGCAAGTTCCATGCTTGCAAGAGTGGTCTTGTAATTACCCGGTTTCCCCAGGTTGTTGCAGTGAAGATGCACCGAATGCGGAAGTCCCAGCATCTCATTGGCTTTCATCAGCGAAACTATAATATCTCTCGGTGTGACATCAAAATTCGGAACGACATCATCCAGACCTGTCACGTTCTTGCCAAAACCCCACATCTCGCCTCCGCCCGGATTCACACATTTTATACCGAACCCTCGCGAAGCAAGGAGTCCCCATGCAACATAAGCCGCAAGTTTATCCATGTTCTTCTCACGCACATAATCCATTGTAGGCCAGTTACTCCCGAAAAGAGTGAGAGCGCCTTTGTCAATGATCGGAATCTCCTCTAACTCCTCATGTGTATGCCGCGCTTTCATGATAGCCTGCGCAGCTTCGAACACCGTGGTATAACCCATCTGGGCGTAACGGTATCCCATGGCATAAACATTCGGGACTGTGTAACCCGTATATGGTCTTGTTATTTTAGTCCTCGGTTTAATTCCGGACCGCGTATCCTCGGGGCGCATTATCCTTCCAACGTTCACTTTCGCGCCGGCTATATGCGAATGGGCATCAACGCCGCCAGCCATCACAAGCCTTCCGCCTGCATCTATAACTGACGCCGAACTGCTGACCTTATCCACTATTTTTCCATCTTTGATTGAAATATCGGTTTTATCTCCGGCAATACCGTTATAAGGGTCATATACGGCGCCGTTTTTTATTAGAAGCTCCATGATTATTCACCCCTTATTTTTCTGACACGTTCAGTTATTTTTTCAAGAATCTCAATATCAGTAGGATGTGTCGGCTCTATCATCTTCCGGAAGCGCAGGGAAACGCCGTCCATCCTGTATGCAGTACCTTCTACCTCAACGCCGCAGATTGCAACAGGGATGACCACATTTGCGACTTCGGTCGTGGGGTTCCAGTACGGGTCCACCTGGACAACAGGTATTTTCGCAAGGTGCCTCACAGAATCTGCAGGGAAATGAGCGCCCGCATCACCTGCTATTATCATCGCTGCATCAGTTTCTTTGCGCATCAATAAATCGTTGGCTGTTGTCTCACCTGGATTATAATACGGTGCGCCGCGTGCGAAATCAACCGCACTGGCAAAGCCTGTTTCCCACGAACAGACCTGCCCGAAACCTGTCACGTTGTAGTGTCCGCGCATGGGCATGATAACGTATTTTGTGAACGAGTTCAATTCGGTTATCAGGGAGATGGCATTATCGATGTTCTTATACCTTCCCATGCTCTGGGTCAACCCCATGCCGAAGAAAACAGCGCCGAACTTTGCAGTTTTTAAGGTCTCAACAAGTTTTACCAGTTGCTCCTTCGGGACGCCGCCGACAGCCTCGGGGACAACGTCTGCATGTCCTGAGAGTATGGCGCGAAGGGCTGATAATACAAGGTAATCACTGCCCTGCGCCACCTGTATATATTCATCAGCTATTCCGGCTGTGTCGGTCTTGCGGACATCTACCACGATAATCTTGCGCCCTCGCCTTCCTTTATCAGAGAAAAACCCCTTTGCAAAAACAGAATAGCGCCCCATATGCCTTGGGTGAGCCTGCACAGGGTTGCTGCCCCAGAATACCACAATATCAGCGCGGTTCTTTATCTGGCCGAGAGTTGATGTGGGAAGACCCTTTTCATGAACCGCAAGCGTGGACGGTCCGTGGCATACAGTGGCTGTATTATCTATGATAGCCCCCAGTTCCTCGGCAAGAAGAATGCCTTTTTTATGGACTTCGCACAGGGCCGAAGCCCAGCCATATAAAAGAGGTCTTTTCGATTGGGCAAGTATCGCGGCGGCTTCGTTAATTGCCTCATCATAGGATACTTCTTTAAAATCTGAATTTTTATCTTTCCTCATCATCGGCGCTTTTATCCTGTGATGTCCCATGATTTTTGCCGCGCCGAGTTTGCATGCATGTTTTGCTTCGATTATTTTGTTATTTTCAGTCACGATAGTGATATCATCGCACACGCAGCCGCAAAAAGGGCAAAGAGCATCGGTTATTACATTTGACATTACTTATACCTCGCAAAAAGTTCTTTCATTAACAATATTTTATCATTCGTAACGTCTATCTCTGCCTGAATCCCCTTGAACCCGGGCATTCCGCAGCCTTTTGTATCAGGGTCGACCACCGCATTGGCCCAGGGACCCATCGGGATGAACGCCAACCCGTCAGGATTACCGTTATTTTCCTTAAGTTTAACAACAACTTCCCCATGTTTTGTTTTAACCCTCACTTTTTCCCCGGATTTACCCAGAACCCCGATGTCTTTTGAGTTCAATTCACAATATGCAGTCGCTTCCTGATAATCAGAAGAGGTCTTATTTTCAAGATTTGCTCCCTGATT
>JAPMTY010000052.1 GCA_026552835.1 Candidatus Methanoperedens sp. | reverse complement strand
GCCGGTCATTTTCGGAATGCTGTCAATGAGGCCAAGACGTTTTAGCTCCCTGAATCCTTTGTAAATCGCCGTGATATTGCCTGCATTCCCGACCGGAAGAATAAGCCTGTCAGGGGCCTTCCACCCAAGCTGGTCTGCAATTTCAAAAGCGATGGTCTTTTGCCCTTCAAGACGGTACGGGTTCACGGAATTTAAAAGATAGAATCCTTCCCTGTCGCAGAGGTCGCGAACAAGTTTCAGGGCATCATCAAAATTTCCCCGGATACTCAGCACTTTTGCCCCGTGCATGAGCGCCTGTGCTAATTTACCGAGAGCCACTTTGCCTGAAGGGAGGAGCACGACTGCCGGAACGCCTGCCCTTGCGCCGTAAACAGCAAGCGACGCCGATGTATTCCCCGTGGAGGCGCAGGCTACGGTTTTCATTCCAAGTTCAAGGGCTTTCGTAACGCCAACGGTCATTCCCCTGTCCTTGAACGAGCCTGTAGGGTTCATCCCTTCATGCTTGACATAAACTTCTTTCATGCCGATGCTTTTTGCAATCCTGTCAACGCGATAAAGCGGCGTCCCGCCTTCTTTCAGGGACACGGGCTCACGGCTTACAGGGAGAAGCGCCCTGTATTTCCAGACAGAAAGGGGGCCTTTTAAGTCTTTTTTGGTGAGACTGATTTCTGAATAATCATAAACGACATCGAGAAGACCACCGCATGTACATGTGTAAATGACTTCGGTTTCAGGATACTTTTTGCGGCATTCGATGCATTCGAGGTGGTACATTGAGGTACTCAATAGAATTGTATGACTTATAGATTACTCTACCGTTGCTATTTGGAGGTTATTTTCATCAAAATTCTTTACTTGCCGAAGTATTGAAATACCTATAATTAGAGAGATGCTAATGGAATATTACTGAGACATTTGACTATAGAATTTGAAATAATAAAGGAGTGAAAATTATGGATGTGCGAAAAGCAATACAATCAAGGCGAAGCATAAGGGCGTATGATTCCCGTGAGGTGGAAGAGGAAAAGTTGTTAAGAGTCCTTGAATCCGGCAGGCTCTCTCCATCTGCAGGGAACCGCCAGGAGCGCAGGTTTGTCATAATCAGAGATGTCAGGAAACGGCAATTGCTATCTGAAGCTGCAAAAGGCCAGAAATTTGTGGCAGAAGCGCCTGTAGTAATTGCAGCCTGTTCGGTTGAAAGTGAATATGTAATGTCATGCGGGCAGCCGGCTTATTCGATTGACACCGCAATTGCTGTGGATCACATTACTCTTGCCGCTGTCGAAGAAGGTCTTGGTACATGCTGGATAGGCGCATTCGATGAAAACAAAGTCAAAGAAATATTAGACATCCCGGGAAGTGTACGGGTAGTTTCCCTCCTGACTCTTGGATATCCATCAGCCATTCCGCGCCCTACACCGCGAAAAAATCTCGATGAGATAGTGATGCGGGAGAAATGGGGTATTGAGTAAAGAAGAAGCATTCAGAAGTTCGAAGAGTGGTATGATTTGAAGGGGGATAAACTCATTTTACTATAAAAGTTCCAGGGATCATTCCCATCCAGCAGCTCCATCTTATCGTCCCTTCCTTATCCGGGATGAATTCCACAATATTTTCACCATTTTTTAGCTTTATGTCAAGCCCATAATCCCTGACTATTATCTCTTTGTTGCAGTTTGTAAGCTGTTTCACGTCAATTATCCACCTGACCTTTATTCCCTTCTTTAGTACGAATGTATCAGGCGTCCATCCTCCGGCATCCACGCTCATCCGGATAACCTGGAGGTCTTCGGTTACATTTGCACCCTGTGTTCCCGCAGTTGTTTTCAGATTTATTCCACCCCCTGACAATGTAAAGCTGTTATTGATCATTATTAAGCCGAGAATTATCACAAAAATCCCGGAAAATCTCATTATTCCATGCAGATGCTTTGTCATGCTGCTTAAACCAAACCCGAATAGCATCATGGCCGGAAGAGTCCCAAGCCCAAAAGCGAATAGTGAAGTGGCACCTGTAAACGGGCTCCCTGTTCCGGCTGCATATATGTACATTGCAGACAGGGGACCGCATGCAAGGAAAAACCCATTCGCAAAACCTATCAAAAAAGGTTCTTTGCTTTTGGTTGTGCCTAAATTTGAAAAATATGGCAGGTGTATCTTCCTGAGAGCCGGAAATACGTTTAATAAATTCAATCCGTATATTACGAGGAAAATCCCTGCAATCAGGCCTATTGTGCTCCTTATTTCAGTGGTGAACGATACGACCGAACCTAATAACCCGAAAAAACCGCCTAACAGGACATTTGACAGGAGCTTGCCTGCACCATATTTAATATGCAACCACCAGTTACTTCCATTTTTATTTTTTGAAGAATACGCGATTACAAAACCTCCGCACATCCCGATGCAGTGCACGCCTGTAATCAGTCCGAATAAAAAGAGGACTGGAAGCTCAATATTTCCTTCAAGCGCAAGCCCCCCCAGAGTTTCCCCATAAGTGAAATAGGCAAATAAGATTATCAGGAATCCAATAAAAATAAATGCAATTCCAAAAGGAGAAAAACCTCGGCTTTTTATTTCATCGCTTTTCAGTTCACATACAAATTCGTAACCTGTGTCTTCTATTGTTTTTTTTATCCCTGCTATGTCTATCCTGCTTTCATCGTAAACGATTTTTACTGTTTCGCCCGGATAATCCGCTATGGCTTCTACTACCCCCTCCTTTTTTAGAAGCGCTCCGGAAATCCTGCGCTCGCATGATACGCAGGTCATCCCGGCTGTTTTCACGGTTATTTCTTCAATTTCTACCCACCGGCCTTATTTTTTCATATTGCTCATTTTGACAGGAACAATGGAGGCGGTCATATTGGCAACTTCATCTGCATTTTTCGGATCATTCACAACAATGAAAGTCCCCGGAATCATATTCATCCAGCATGCCCATTTTATTGCCCCTGTGTTATTAGGCGTGAATTCAACAATATTTTCTCCGCTCTTAAGCTTGATGTCAAGTCCGTAATCCTTTACCAGTATCTCTTTATTGCAGTTTGTGAGTTCCGCCACATTTATGTTCCATTGTACCGGTACTCCTTTCTTTAGCACGAAAGTATCCGGATTCCAGCCGGCTGCATTCACAGTCATATTGATTACCTGCACTTCAGCTTTTGGTGTTTGCAGGCATCCGCTAACCATAACCAGTATCAAAAATCCCAGAATAACCGGGATAAGACTTAGTTTCATGGTTTCCTCCGTCCCGCGCAAGCGGTGCAAGACCCAATCTGGATTGATGTCGTTTTAATTTTCCTATACATAAACCTCCCAAAAAACACTAATTTAACATTGGATATTCGGGGTTAAAAACGTTTCGGATTTTAACCGGGAGATGTGTTGTGCCAAAACGACTTCATTACAAAATGAAAAATACCGACTAAATCATACTAACGTGATGAATAGCTATAAGAAAAGTAACAAACAACTTAAGGGGGATTAAACATGGAAAATTCAGGATTTAAAGAGTTACATTTATCAAAAGAGATGCAAAAGGCAATTACAGATATGGGTTTTGAAGAAGCCACACCGATCCAGGCGCAATCCATTCCCTTTATGTTAGAAGGAAAAGATGTCATCGGGCAGGCGCAAACAGGTACGGGGAAAACCGCAGCTTTCGGAATTGCAACTTTAGAGAGAATAGACCCGCAAAACAGGGGGTTACAGGCTGTAATCTTATGCCCCACAAGAGAGCTGGCAATCCAGGTAGCAGAGGAACTGAAAAAGCTTTCAAAATATAAAAGGGGCATTGAGATCTTACCGGTTTACGGCGGGCAGCCGATTGACCGCCAGATAAGAGCATTAAGACGGGGTGTACAGGTTATAATAGGCACTCCGGGCCGCGTTATGGATCACCTTGACCGCCGTACTTTGAAAATGGATGGCGTAAAAATAATCATACTGGATGAAGCGGATGAAATGCTGGATATGGGATTCAGGGAAGATATTGAAATTATTATGAGAAAAATCCCGAAGGAAAGACAAACAATCCTATTCTCTGCAACTATGTCCCGGCCGATTTTAGATTTGACCAAAAAGTACCAGAACAAACCGCAAATGATAAAATTGGCGCATAAGGAGATGACCGTCCCTAATGTCGAACAATTTTATTTTGAAGTCAAACAGCAGGCAAAAACAGAAGCCTTGTGCCGCTTAATTGACCTTCACGACCTGAAATTATCGCTTGTGTTCTGTAATACAAAAAGACGCGTGGATGAATTGGTGGAAACCCTGAAGTCAAGGGGGTATCTCGCTGATGGACTGCATGGGGATTTGCAGCAAAGACAAAGAGATGCTGTCATGTCTAAATTCAGAAAGAGGGAGATTGAGATATTAGTGGCAACCGATGTGGCTGCGCGGGGAATCGATGTAGGGGATATCGAGGCCGTGTTCAACTATGATATATCTCCTGATGATGAATATTATTTACACAGGATAGGAAGAACAGCAAGAGCCGGAAAAGGAGGGCAGGCATTTACCTTTGTGACAGGCAGGGAGGTATATAGAATCAGGCAGATACAGCAATTCACAAAGACGAGAATCATTCCCCAGAAAGTTCCTTCTGTCAGTGATGTGGAAGATATCAGGACAAACCTGCTTTTAGAAAAAGTTAAAGGGACTGTTGATGCCGGACATCTGGGAGAATATAGTAACCTGGTTGAAAAACTTACCCAGGAAGATTGTACAACTTTGGAAGTGGCTGCTGCTTTGTTAAAAATGGTGATGGGTGAAGGGAGCGCAAAAGAGGCAAAAAAAATTGATGTCAGATAGGAAAGGTGTTATTTTTTTAATCTCTCCGCCCTCTCCATAATATTCTCCCAGTGCTTGCCCTGCCAGTAAACCTGCCCGCAATTATCGCAGAGCCAGAACTCGGCTCCCTCTCCCAGCCTGTCAGGATAAACATAATCCTTCGCCCTGACAATTTCCATCTCTTCGGGTTTAACTTTCCTGATAACCGAGTTGCAAAGCGTACACCTGTCCAGTTGCGGCTCGATTGAAATCCCGAATTCCTCCTGCATCTCCCTGAGCTGTTCCATGATTTCAGATGACTGGACAAGATACGCCCTTATCCCTCTTTTTATTGCTTTCCTGACAAGCACACTGTCTCTTGAAACAAGAATCCTACCTTCTTTTTCCGCAAGCGCCAGCAGTGTATCGTCCTCATTCTCCTGCTTCTTTATTTCAAGGGTATCATACCCGAAAAGACGAAGCCAGCGCGAAAGTTTGCCAAGCATCCTGTCAGTTACGAATCTCATTATCAATTTTTTAACGCATAGGAAACTATAAACACTTATCCCCATCTTGACGTACAGGAAACTATGATGTACATTTTCTTTTATACAGGACGCTGAGGTCAACCATGACTAATATTAGAGAGCCTGTTCTTTACGAAGGTCTTAATATAAGTATAACCAGAGACGAATCGAAACCTTTCTATCTAACTGGCGATACGCCTTCATTCAGAGTTAGAGTTCATAATCCCAGTGTGGAGAAGAGAAAATTTGGAAAGATAGCATTAACTTGGAAACTATTACGTTTGAAGACAAAAAGAATTATTCCCATAGATGTTCCCCCAAAGGAAACAAAAGAATATGAAATTATGAGAGAGTGGCTTTACACAGAAGGTATGGCACGCTATGATTTACAAATCATAGGACCGCCTGAAGACTATATTGACACAACAGATGAATTCCTCGAATCAATGCTCTCAAGACGCGTTTTTAGTATTCATCCACTTTGCTCTTACTATGTTCGCGATAAAGAAACATATGAGTATGAAAAAGCAGAACATGAAGAAAGATTAAAGTTTGATCGTTCATTGAACAAACTTACATGGTTATTGCTTTTATTTACTGTAGCTATAGTTATCTTTACTGCACTTATATTTTTGAAGGATTTGGGTGTCGATTTTATAAGTATATGGTCGAAATTTATTAAGTTGATAAACTGATACTTAGGGTTTTAATGATTTTTTAATGCAAACGATTTAAACCTATTTGCTTTTGCCGCGCACAAGCGATGTCAGCATGGCGATGCCGCATATAATTGCTGAAACTGTATATGTATCCCTGAAAGCCGGTAAAAATGAACTCCCGACATTTCCATAAAAAACGTACCTGCTGGAGAACACAGCACCGGAGACGGCAATACCTATCACCATCCCCATGTTCCTCATCGTCCCGAGTGTTCCTGCCGCTATACCAATCTTTTCCTTGGGAAGCGCCCCCATAATTATGCTGTTGTTCGGCGCCATGAAAAGCCCCATCCCAAGACCGAGGAGAGCAAGGCGTAAAACAACATCGATGGAACCGGAGGTGGGGGTCAGGTAGCCAAGCCACAGTATGGATACGCTTGAAATCCCGATGCCGATTGAACTGAGTAAAAACGAATTCGTCCTGTCCGACAACCACCCGCTGAAAGGTGAGGCAACAGACATCACAAGTGGAACCGCAAGAAAAACAATTCCCACTTGCTCGGGTGAATATTTAAGTTCGTTCTGGAGGAAAAATGGCATTAACAGTATGACGTTATACAGGGCGGTAAAACTAATAAGAGCGCTGATGTTTGCTGCCGCAAACGGACGATTCCTGAAATTCGAAAGTTCCATTACAGGATGAATGGCTTTGGTTTCAATCATAATAAATATAATAGCAAATACAATTGATAAAATAAAAAGCAGGATTATATAGCCTGAAAGCCAGCCGGACTCCTGCCCCTGGCTCAAAGCAAGAAGGAGGGCCATAAGACTGATAAAAAGCGCAAGCGCACCCGGTATGTCGAAGGTTTGCCCCGTTGTAGTTTCGTCTTTCCTGAGCACGGTTAGCGCCATTGCAGTCCCGAAAATCCCAATCGGGATATTTATATAAAAAATAGACTGCCATCCTACATTCTCGATTAAAAAACCGCCTGCGACTGGTCCTGCCATGGAACCTATCGCTACAACCGTCCCTATCAATCCCATCGCTTTGCCCCTTTCTTGCGGAGGAAATGCATGGGTGATTATAGCTATTCCGGTGGCCATCAGCATGGCAGCGCCTATTCCCTGCACCACCCTGTATAATATCAACTGGTTCTCACTTCCGGAGATGGCGCAGAGACCCGAACCTATGGTGAAAATCGCTAAGCCACCGGCGAATATCGCTTTCCTTCCTATCATATCCGATATCCTTCCAAGACTCAAAAGAAGGCTTGTGATGGTCAAAAGATAAGCCATAACAACCCATTCGATAGTGGTTATATCGGTTTTGAAGTATGCAGTGAGCGTCGGAAGGGCTACGTTCACGATGCTTCCGTCAAGCGTAGCCATGAAGATGCCTATCCAGACAGTGAACATCGCCTTCCACTTGTATTCCATTTACTGACCCTTCACGTGTTTGATAATATGCCCGATCTCAGGCATCAAAAGTTCGAGAGCAAGTTTTACCGCATTTGGCGAACCCGGAAGGCAAAATAGAACTTTCCCGCGCGCTACGCCTGCAATTGCCCTTGAAAGTATCATTGCATTCCCGATCTGGTCAATGCTCTTAAGCCTGAACAGTTCCCCGAAACCCGGCATCTCTTTTTCAATGTAAGGCAAAAGTGCTTCGATAGTGACATCCGTGGGCGAAAGACCGGTTCCCCCGCTTGATATTATCACATCAGCCTCAGTATAAAGGCATTTCTTGAAGGCATCTCTTATCATTTCCATATCATCAGGAATTAATTCGTAATTCACAATCCTGCTGCCATGCGCCTGAACCATTCCCCAGATGAGCTTTCCTGAAGCGTCCTCGGCGCGCTCGGGGCGGTCTGTTTTCCCGTATTTTTCGTACCGCGAGGTGCTTATGGTCAGGATAGCGCATTTGAATGTTTTTTGTACATTTTCCTTGTGAAGCTGCGATGTGTCCATTGAGGGGTTCTTATATGTGAAATGATATATGAAGGATTCTGTTTGCGGGCTCTGTAAAAAAGTTTGGTTTTCATATAAATATTAGCCACGGAGGCACAGAGACACCGAGAAATAATAACTCAGTGACCTCCGTGTCTCTGTGGCTATTTTGCTTTTTGATTTAAAAACCAAAAGATTTTACACCCACTGTTTACGGCATGTTGTATCCCCAAATATCCGACATTATAAGGCAAATTTTGCCTCAACTTACAAAATTTTGTCAATATCTTAATGGTTAATACAATCGACAACAATCTTATCATCATGGCAAAAGACAGGCATGTAATGGAAGCTCTCGGAAAGACCCGCGTGGTCGTTGAGAGCGGGAAAGTCGTTGAAGTAGGCGAACCGCAGACCGAATACTGCCCCATATTCGATAAAGTTCGCGGCATAAAGAAATTCACATCAAAAACCGCAAAAGAAAATATCGAGTTCAGGATTAAAGACTTCGGTTTGTTCACAGAAGACAGGGCCATTGAGATGGAGATTTTCGTGGGATTCGGGGCAAGCGAGACCTTCATGACAGGACTGCGCCGGGGACTTCTGGATACCTCCGTGACCGCATGCGACGGCGCAGGCACGGTAATTACCAGTAATCCCAAACTGGCGCAGGGCATGGGTTCCCGTATCTCTGGGCTTAGCGAAACCACACCGATACCCAAACTAATCAGGCGCATTGAAGAAGTCGGAGGTATCGTCCTTGACCCTAAGACTGCGGCTCTTGACCAGGTTGAAGGTGTGAAAAAAGCCATCGGGCTTGGTTACAAGAAAATAGGCGTTTCTGTCACGAACGCAAAAGATATGTTGGCAATCCGTGAGCTTGAGGAGAAACACAAAGTACAGGTCATCGCTTTTGGCGTTCATACAACCGGAATGCCTGAGGATGAAGCAAAGGAATTCCTGGACCTTGTGGATATGACCACAGGATGCACTTCAAAGTGGATTCGCGGCTGTATCACCGGGAAAACGATAGCGCAGTTTGGCACAGCCATACCCATATTCGCAATCACGCAATGCGGGAAAGAGCTGCTGCTTGAAAGGGCAAAAGAAGTCACAGACCCCATCCTGATAAATACGATGAAACTGCCAGTGCAGCCTGATGAGAAACAGCCAAGGCCGCTTATTTAGTAAAGAAAAATTATTAGCCGCAGATAAACGCAAAAAAGCAGTGATAAGAATAGTAGCTACTATTTGTTAATCTCGGTTTTTAATCGTTCAACCAGTTCACGTTTGATAGCAGAATTCCTGTCCCCGCCGCATACGCATCCCCTGACCCCGATAATATCAGGCGAGATACGCTTTAAAGCCGGAATATCCTTGAATTTTATCGTGCCTGCTATTGCTGTTTGAAGCCCCATCTCCTTCGCATCTCTCACAAAATCCATCAGTTCCTGCTCAGTCAGGAATTCAAAAGTCGAACGCCCGTCCTTGACGCCGGTATCCATCATGACAACATCAACACCCGCCTGTTCCCCAGCCTCCGGAAGCTCAAATGGCGATATGGAATTGATTCTCCTGTAATCCGAATATCCAGAAGCCACGACTTTTTTATTTTTATCATAATCCTTAACCGAGCGGACGATATTTGTCAGCATTTCAAGCGCCTGCTCACGTGTCTGGATATCGTATAACCCAACCTTGACATATTCGGCGCCTGCAACGGCTGCTCCGAGCGCCGCCAGCGAAGCCGTTCCGGGCTTATAGTTAAAATCGCCTATTGTCGCACTCACAGGGACATTTCCCGCCGCTTTTTTAACGGCTTTTATCATCCATGGAAAATTGGCGCCGAGTGAGCCTTCTTTTGGATTCTTTACATCTATAATATCCGCGCCGCCGAGTTTGCAGATATTTGCCTCTTCGACGTTAATTGGGCTTACGAGCAATTTCATATCAATTAGACCAGATAACTACTCTAATACATTTATGTTTCGAATTTGTTATGCTATATTATATTTATGTTACATATGGGATAGTAACACATTACGAATTTTCGCTTTAAGTTCTTTCAGGTCAAAAGGCTTCGTAATATAGTCATCCGCCCCTAAATCCAGGCCTGCTATCCTACCGGTCTCACCCAATCCTGTCAGCATAATAATCGGTATCGATCTTGTCAATGGGTCTTTCCTGAGCTTGTTACATATCTCATAACCGGTCATGTCAGGAAGCATGAGGTCTAATAAGATTAAATCGGGAACTTCGCTATGCGCTTTTCGGATGGCTCCGTCACCTGTATACGCTTCGAAAACTTTGTAGTTATCTGATTCAAGAGATATCTTCAATGCGCTGACTATCCCTTTCTCATCATCTACGACCAATATTTTTTTTTGCATACCTGACTCATATTAATTATTAATTTTTCATCTGTTGTTTAGGCACGCCTCATCATTATCTTTGCCTATAACTTCGCGTATGGTTTTCAACAATTTCTCCGCAGTGTAAGGCTTTGGAAGGAAAGCCTGTACACGAGTATCTGCAATTTTTTCAAGCTTAGCTTTCTCTGCCAATCCACTGGCTGCGATAATTTTGACTCCGGGGTTAATTTTACGAATAGCCCTGATGCTCTTTTCACCATCCATTACCGGCATCATCATATCCATAAGAATAACTTTGATTTTATCCTTGTTTTGAGCATACAACGCCACTGCATCCGCACCATCATTGGCTGCAAGCACATCATACCCATATTTTTCCAGTGTCGAAACAG
>JAPMTY010000050.1 GCA_026552835.1 Candidatus Methanoperedens sp. | reverse complement strand
TTGATACCGGCGACGTCAAGGAGTGCAGGGATGCGATATGCATCCTTGGCGAGCTTCGGAACAAGAAAGCTATCCGCCCCTTAATCACATTACTTGAGACCGATGATGTCCAGATTCGCGCAAATGCGGCATGGGCTCTTGGTGAAATCGGGAATGTAAAGTCCGTGCTCCCGCTGATCGCTCTTTTAAATGACCCGAGCGATAATGTTCGGATACATGCGGCATGGTCGCTTGGAAGGATAGGTGACAAGCGCGCTGTTCCCGGCCTCGTTGCTATTTTAAAAAACGGTTCCACTGATTTGAGAAAGCATGCCAGGGAAGCGATTGAGAGAATAGAATCAAACGGGAATGGCAACAGGTATGCTTATGAACACGATGAGACCGATTTTTCTGAAAATGTTGATATCCCGCTCGTAACACTTGATATCCCATCCGATTTGTTTAAATGCGAGTATTTATCACGTGTTGAAAACGGGGAAACAAAAACCGAATATGACAATACTGCCCGGTTCTCGAATGATTTGATGATAACAGATACCGATTCGAACGGAAGCGGTGAAAATACAAGAAAGATCGTTCTGGGCCTGAAAAATGAATTTAATGGATTGGTTTCGGTCGATATTATTTTAAAATATAATGAAAACAATGGTTCTGGAATGCAGGCGAATTCGATATGGCTGCAAATGGAAAATTTGAGAAAAAATATTCCTGCCGGCAGAAGTGCACCCGCAGGAGAAGAGGATTTGGAGAAGGAGGAACAAATTGTAGCAACCACAAGGAGAAGACCGGGCAATGGCGCAAAAAAAGTTCAATTAAAACCTTTGAGGAAACACAGACCTGCCGGATGTGACCTGTCCGGGGAAGCGGCCGAAGATGAGATCATGGCAGGAGAAATATCTTCCGTTGATTATGATTTAGATTACCCTGAAGAGAATACCGCAAAGAAAAAAGAAATTGTAAGACTTGAAAAGAGGTCTCATAAAAAGCCTGAATATGAGGAACCCGAATTAGAACCGGAAGCTGTTTCTATTAAAGAGAGCGTCAAATCCGAGAAAAAAATACCTGAGCCTGAAGTAAAGGCGCAAGTTGCCAAACCCGAAATAGAAATGGTTAAAGAACCCATTAAAGCTGATATAAAATTACCTGAACCTGAAGTAAAAGCCAGAGCTGTTGAACCCGAAATTAAAACCAGCGTCATAAAACCGGAAGTTAAAGTCACAGAGACAGTTAAACCTGTGAAAGCAGAACCTCATGCCCCCCCAGCAAAACCAGAGCCTGCCGCACCACCCAAAAAAGACCAGAATATAGATTCGGCTGTGCGGCTTTTAAGCGATATAGGAATGTCGGGAATGACAAACGCAGCGTCAACTGTCACCCAGTTATCAGGAGAGGAAGCCGAATCCACCCATTCACAGTTGCGCACCCTCCCTGTTGAACAGATGCACGATGAAATAATCAGTCTTGGCGATTCCGTAGTTAGGATCGGCGTAGAACTCCATGGAAGTGGTCAAACCGGGGAAGTGAAAGGTGAGATGCAGGTGTATATCTCAAGTGAAAATGCCCTGGGCATAGCAAACGAACTTCTCTGCAATCCTCCGGAAGCTGCATGCAAGGAGTTCACCGAGGATATAATATCCACATTAAAAGAAGTAGTCAATATCTTCGGGGGGCAGTATGTCAGTGCAGTCTCTGAATATATCGAAGTTCCCTTATTGCTTAAAGCCCCGACCTTCAAGACTGGTCCATCTTCAAAGATTGCCGAATCAGCAATGAAGGAGATTGAAGGAAAAGTCGAATTCGCGCTTGCAACCAACCTAGCCATGGGAATGAATAAAACAGGGCGGTTGATTATGCTGGTTGATCCCAAGTCCTTTGATATTATAATTCAGAAATTGTTCTAAGCAATTAAGAAATATATTTAAGAAATATATTTAAGAAATATATACTTCGGTACTTCGGACTACCTTTTCTACATCCCTTTCAAGCTTTGACAGCATTGTTTTATCAAGCTTTTTCCCTTTTAGCTGCTCTATGAACATCAGCGATTTCGTATGGTCATCCGGCAGGAGTTTCCATGTGGGACGCTCCACGTAATAATCAATCCCGTTCGCATAGGCAATCATTTTTTCGCAGACTTCCTCGCTTATCCATCCAATGTCAATATAATATTCAAGGACTTCAGTGAGGTTATTCCTTCCCACCTTTTCAAGCAGGAATTCTATCCAATTAAGAAGGATAATCGACGTCTCGGCTTTATTATCCAGAAATTGCAATTTTACATCCCCGCCTGCTCTTGTTGCAGGAACTGCGCTCTCAACCGGTTCAAGTATCTGGGATGACGGCCCCGTAACCATGATTGGTTGCAGAGATTTTTGTTCGATTAAGGGTTTTATCTCTTCCAATACCCGTTCGGAAACATTTTTTACCAGAGCATCCTGATTCAATGCCGTTGAATTAATCACTTCGGTCAATGCCTGCAAACTGGCCTCGAGAGCTTTAAATTTAATATCATATTCTTCTTTTATATTCAGAGGCAGTTCCGGCGCTTTCTG
This sequence comes from Candidatus Methanoperedens sp., assembly GCA_026552835.1. The sequence goes on along the minus strand of JAPMTY010000050.1, from coordinate 29,168 downwards.
GCTTAAGGCCTCAATTTTTCTCTCCATCTGTTCGAGCTTTTCATTCGGGACGTTTTCCTTGTCGCCAACAAACGGGTTTACAGTGCTGGAAACTACTTCGTATAATGATAATAATTCAAGAAGGCTTTCATCTATTTTATCCAATCTTTCTTTAAATTCATCCACCTTATTTTTTGACGATGAGACTGCACTCTCTATTTTGCTTATCTTGGTATCATACTCTTTGATGGATTCAGTCGTGGCGCTGATTTGCTCGGTTTTGGATTTCACTATCTCTTCAATCTTCTGGGTAATTTCGTCCTGAGCTTTTTTAACCTGTTCGGACAAATCAGGCATTGCTATTGATGGAGTACCTCCGGGCAGCGTACCTGCGGCTATTGGTACTCCGGCGTCAGGAGTCTTTTTTATCCTTTCGATTTTTTTAATAAGGGACTCTTCCGGCATCTTTAATTTTTTAAACTTTTCTGAAATGTCTTCAAACATCGCCTTCTATCCTATATATTATTTTTATAAATATGTTACTCTAAATTATTACATTTTTGGTAATTTAAATTATTGTATGTACGTGTTATTAAGCATATTTCACACAAACTTCACAACTGTGTATATATATACACCAAATCAATGTCGCTCATATTTGAGGAACAAGAGGTTCGAATATGAGAGTCAAAACAGGAATTGAAGGATTTGATGAGCTAATCGAAGGAGGCTTAATTAAGGACAGGCAGTATCTGATCAGCGGCTCCCCGGGCAGCGGTAAATCTACATTAGGAGCGCAATTTTTAGTTGCCGGGGCGCTTGCCGGGGAAGCCGGTGCATACGTTGCATTATCAGAAAGTGTGGATACTATCAGCGAAGATATGTCCAGGTACAATCTTCACATCGAAGAACTGGTAAACAAGAAAAAACTGTTTTTTTTAGATCTCGGGCCTACCACTCATTACGCGGAATATGAAGAGGTTTCTTCGTTTATAACGCCAAATTATGAGCAGCGAGAATCCGAATCTCCAGATAGCGCTCCTCCCACGCCATATTCAGTGTTCAAGAGTGTGGAGGCGGTTGTAAAGCAGCACAATATCAAGAGACTGGTAATAGACTCATTATCAGCCATCAGGTTCACTTCATCGCATCCTGCCAACGAAGAAAAATCCATAGGCAGGTTCATCAGGAATCTTAAAACCCTTGGATGCACCACTTTGCTTTTATCCGAACTTACCAAGCCTGATGCCTATACAATCGAACAATTCGCTTCACACGGCGTGATATTTCTCCATAATTTCCTGGATAGCCAGAAAGGAATGGTGAGAGCGCTGCAGATAATTAAGATGAGGGGGACAAAACACGATTGTGAAATGCGCTGTATCGAATTCACGAATAAGGGCTTGATTGTACTGAAACCACTGAAAAAATATTAAGGGGTTTTGAGCTATTACTGATAAACAGGCTGATAAGGAGCGGCTCATAAAAAAAATTTCCGAGCTGGGATTTGAAGTAGGATACAAGAATCACTCGGAAATCGGATGGGTATTGAGAGAATATAATGCCCTTATTAAAGAAGCTCTGAACCTCGGGATTAAATCGCCTGAAACTTATTATAATGAAGGAAAAATAAAAGGAAAAGCGGGCAGAGACAGGGGGGAAGTAGGGCATAAAGTCCAGAAAGAAGGGGAGATAGTTTCGGGTAACAAACCGGCCAGGGATAATGAGGATGCAGCCAAAACAAAAAAAGAAACCAAATCATATTACTTACTTAAAAAACCCGGTTTCAGCAGTGTTCCCCGTCTGTTTGATAAAATCAGCATGACAGAACTTCCGAAATTTCTCGGGGGATTCAGGTTTTTCAACAGGAAATAGTTCACACTTTTTTCACAAATCGATTTATAAATAAGAGATTTTCATCTTACCAGTTGCCGTAAAAAAGCAGCTTTGCTGCTTATGAACAATAGAGATTGTTTGAAAAACGAAAATGTATAAAAACGAAAACGGAGGATTTTATGGTAAGTATTAAAGATATGTCTTTGAGCAAGAAGCTTCTGGGCGGATTCGGCCTTGTCAGCATCTTGCTTATAATAGTGGCTGTGATAAGCATAACCACACTTAGCACAGTTGAGCAGGAAAATAATAACGTAATCGAAAATACGATTACAATGAAAGAAAAAGCTCTTACAATGGACGTAGATATGCTTTCAGCAAGACGTAATGAGAAAGACTTTTTTGCTCGTAAAGATCTTCTATATGTCGATAATGTAAAAGCTTCGGTTGCGAATGTCACGAAAGATGCGCAGGCGATACAGGCACTTGATGTCCCCCAGGAAAGAAAGGACATGGCAACTAAAATAATAGCTGATATCGGTGGTTATCAAACAGCGTTCCTTGAGACTGTTGACCTCTATAAGACAAAAGGTCTTGATGAAAACTCAGGACTACAGGCCGAAATGAGGGATGCGGTGCATGCTGTTGAAGCTGATATCAATAATCAGAAAGATAATCAACTACTGGCAAATGAGTTGCAATTAAGGAGGAATGAAAAGGATTACCTTATGAGGGGAGATGTCTCGTATCAAAAGACATTGCATGATAATGAAAAGATACTTCTTAACGATCTGGCAGCCAGTAAGCTGCCCCAGAATGTGAAGGATGATATCAAAGCCAAGCTCCTTGTCTATACAGCGTCTTTTGACAAGATCGTGGCTATTGATGCCCAGATTGCATCAAAAACAGCAGAATTCACAAATAACGTCCATGCCATAGAGCCCCAAATATCTGAATTCGAAACAGATTCTGATGCGGATCAGGCTGCGGCGCTTGCTGCAATAGCCAGTACGAATTCAACCGCAAAAACCACGGTAATAATACTATCTATCATAGCCGTAGTCACAGGTCTCGGTATCGGGATATATATCTCCCGCGCCATCACAAAACCGATGGACAGCATGCTCCAGGCATCCAATAAAGTCGCAGCTGGTGACCTTACAGCCCAGCTCACAAATGATTCAAAGGACGAGGTCGGACAGCTTTCCATGGCCATATCGACCATGACAGAGAGCTTAAAAGGCGTTCTTGGAAAAGTTCAGGGTTCAGCGTTAAGAGTAGCCTCAACAGCCCAGGAACTCTCAGCATCAAGCGAAGAGATGAAAGCCTCCACAGACCAGATATCCAGCACCACGCAGGATATTGCTTCCGGAGTGAGCCAGCAGGCATCGAAGATGGTGGAAATAACGAGGACAGTAAAAGAGATGGCTGACAGCGTACAGCAGGTTGCGGTAAATTCCCAGAAAGCAGCAGAAGGCGCTACCGCAGCCAGCAATACAGCCCAGGAAGTGGGCAAGATGTCCATTGATGTGGCAAGCAAGATATCCGAAATCAGGACGACCGTGGATAACTCGGCAGCCGTTATAAAGGATCTTGCAGGCAGGTCGCAAAAGATTGGTGAAATTATCGGTGTGATAACCAATATTGCAGACCAGACAAACCTTCTTGCATTGAACGCAGCTATCGAAGCGGCCCGTGCGGGAGAGCACGGCAGGGGTTTTGCCGTAGTCGCCGACGAAGTCCGCAAACTTGCGGAGGAATCGAGAAATGCCGCAAACCAGATTACTTCACTGATAAAAGAAGTCCAGTTGGGAACAAAACAAGCTGTTGACAGCATGGAGCAGGGCACAAAGACCGTTGGCGAGGGTGCCAAGACGATAGAGGATGCAGTGTCATCTATCAATAAGATTGTCACCGCCGCCGGCGAAGTCGCCACCATGGTTCAGGAAATTGCGGCAGCTGCTGAGGAACAGTCAGCTTCGGTTGAAGAAGTTGCTGCTTCGGTCGAAGATGTCTCTGCAATAAGTGAAGAATCAGCTTCAGGCACAGAGGAAGTTTCGGCAGCAGCAGAAGAGCAGGCAGCTTCAATGGACCAGATGGTGAACGCAGCCCAGGAACTTGCTAAACTGTCAAACGAGCTACAAACAGAAGTAGCGAAGTTCAATCTGGGAGAGGCAGTATCCCAGGTCTTTAAACAGACAGAGCAGGTTAAACCTGTAAAGCAGGCACCGGCGAAGCAAGCGCATACAGAGACTCATGACCAGAAATCCGGAACCAGACAAAAGGATTCAGTGAAAACAGGGAAAAAGACCCACGCTGATGAAAAAAGGCCGCAATAGGAGATAAAAATGGCAGAGCAAACTCAAAACCTAAAGGCACAAACATCAAACGACGAGCTCCAGCTCGTCGTTTTCATGATAGGCAGTGAGGAATTCGGTGTTGAGATAACCAACGTGCAGGAGATCATCCGCATGACCAGCATCACCAGGATTCCCCAGGCGCCGAATTACGTCAGGGGAATAATCAACCTCAGGGGCAGGATTATAGTTGTGCTCAACCTGAATGTGATAATGGGTATGGAAAGCAAAGAGCAGGACGAGAATACGCGCATCGTGGTTGCGAACATCGGCGAGACCGTAATGGGATTCCTGGTTGACTCGGTAAGTGAAGTCATCCGCCTCCCGCAGAAGAACATTGAGCCGGCACCATCCGTAATAGCCAACAAGATAGGTACGGAATATGTGCGTGGCGTTGGTAAGATGGAGGACAGGCTTCTGATTCTCCTTGATCTTGATAAAGTACTCAGCGCAAACGAACTGCACAGTGTTCACACCATTTCCCAAGAGGCAGCTGGGGCAGCAGTAACAACCTGAAAGACCCCTCCCTCTTTTTTCTTTTTTCACACCTTCTTCACAAATTGGTTTATTAGTTAGATTATATCTTCATAGTACTATCGAAAAAACTCAACATGAGGAGATTTCGTTATGGGATTAATAGATATTATAGATAAAGCAAATGAATTGACAATCGGCAGGTTCAATATCGGTATTAAAATCGCTTATAGCTTCATCGTAGTTGATGTATTGTTGTTGATAGTAGGTTTCATAGGTTTTAACGGTGGTAGTATCAGCACTTTGATTGACCCTAAACAGGCAATCATCATTTGTATTTTTTTGGCTCTTTTTTCATCCATACTGATGTGTGTAGGATTGACCCGTTCTATCATGAAGCCGCTGAATAGTTTTATCAATGCCGCTGACAGGATAGCCGAAGGGGATTTGACAACGGAAGTGGATGTCTCGTCAAAGGACGAACTCGGACAGCTTGCGGCATATTTCCAGAAAATGACCGGAAACCTGCGGCAATTAACAGGCAAAGTCCAGGACGTTTCATTAAAAGTTGCGAACACAGCCCAGGAATTATCGGCATCAAGCGAGGAAATGAAAGCTTCATCAGACCAGATATCAAGCACAACTCAGGATATTTCCAATGGGGTGAGCCAGCAGGCTTCCAAGATGGCTGAAGTAAGCCGCGCCATGAAAGAGATGGCTGAGAGCGTCCAGCAGGTCGCCCAGAACTCCCAGAAAGCTTCCGAAGGCGCGACATCTGCCAGTGCAACCGCCCAGCAGGTGGGCAGAATGTCAGGTGATGTGGCGCAAAAGATGACAGAAATCCAGGGAAGTGTGGATAATTCAGCTACAGTTATAAAACAGCTTGACGGCAAATCACAGCAAATAGGTGAAATAATTAGCGTGATAACCACTATCGCAGACCAGACAAACCTGCTTGCCCTGAACGCTGCCATAGAAGCGGCCCGTGCAGGAGAGCACGGCAGGGGTTTTGCTGTAGTTGCAGATGAAGTGCGAAAACTTGCTGAGGAATCAAGAAATGCCGCAAACCAGATTACTTTGTTGATAAAAGAGATACAGCAGGGCACAAAGCAGGCTGTAACGTCAATGGAACTGGGCACAAAGACTGTTGGTGAAGGCGCAAAGACAATAGAATCCACTGTATCGGCAATTAACCAGATAGTAAAGGCGGCAGGAGACGTAGCTATGATGGTCCAGGAAATAGCCGCAGCCGCTGAAGAACAGTCAGCATCGGTTGAAGAAGTAACAGCTTCTGTTGAGGACGTTTCATCAATAAGCCAGGAATCTGCTGCAGGCACACAGGAAACATCAGCGGCGGCAGAAGAGCAGGCAGCATCAATGGACATGCTTGTGAATGCAGCCCAGGAACTTGCAAGGTTATCAAGCGAATTACAGTTTGAAGTGAGTAAGTTCAAACTCGGCGATGCTGTAACATCAGTTTTACAACAGGTTCATGAACCTGAAAGGATTGAGCAAAAACCCGACATTGAACCTCCAACCGGAGCGGAATATAAAGCTGTTAATGAAAAAGTTAAGAAACCAGCGGGTAAGGCTGCAAAGAAGAATGAAAAAGCCAGGGCTAAGGGTTCAAAGCCTGAAGACATGACAAAATAGGAACGCCATGGCAGGAAAACAACCGCGGGACGTAAAAACCAGATCAGGCGATGAACTCCAGCTCGTCGTCTTCAACATAGGCAAAGAAGAGTTCGGCGTCGAGATTACGAAAGTCCAGGAAATCATCCGCATGACCAGTATTACGGGAATTCCACAGGCTCCGGATTATATCAGGGGAATAATCAACCTTCGCGGACGAATTATTGTTGTGCTCAACCTGAATGTAATAATGGGCATGGAATCAAAAGAACAGAACGAGAACACCCGCATAATAGTGGCAAATATAGATGAAACCGTAATGGGATTCATTGTTGATTCCGTGAGCGAGGTTATCCGGCTTCCTGAAAAGAACGTGGAGCCGGCGCCGGCAGTAATCGCAAACAAGATAGGAACGGAATATGTGATGGGCGTCGGCAAGATGGAGGACAGGCTTCTGATTCTCCTTGATCTTGACAGGATGCTTGGCAAAAACCTGCTGCTCAATGTCCAGAAAATATCAACGCAGGCGTCAGGCGTTGAAGCTGCATAAATCCTTTTATTTTTTAAGGACTGCAAAAAGTGAGTTGAGCAAATTCTTTGTGTCCTTTTATGTTATACAATATCGTATAACTTATATAGCTGTAATTACATTGTTGTAATTATGTGCCATGCCGCTGTAGAGGTTAAAAAGTGGGGTAATTCCCTCGGTGTAATCATTCCGAAAGACAAGGTCGCCGAGCTGGGATTATTTGAAAAGGATATAATTGATATCGATATTTTGAAAAAAGAAAAAGTAAGCGGGTTTGGGATTGCAAAGGGGAAAAAGCCGTTTGAAAGGGAAGAACCCGAACACGAAGACCTCTGGTGAAGCTGTGTACCTGATAGATACTTATGCCTGGGTTGAATATTTCACAGGTTCAAAAAGAGGTGAAAAAGTTAAAAAAATAATTGAGGATGAAAATAATGTTATCCTCACTTCTGAATGCTGTCTGGCTGAAATAAAAGGCTGGGCTATCAGGGAAAGCATGGATTTTGAAGAGCTGTATTCCATTGTGAGGAAAGTTTCTGATGTCAGGTGTATTTTAACGCAGGATTGGCTGGATGCTGCCACGATTAGAAGTGAACTCAGGAAAACAAAAAAAGGGTTAGGTATGATGGATGCGCTTATCATTGCCCAGCAAAAGAGAATGGGCTGCAAAGTGGTCAGCGGGGATGCGCATTTTGAAGAGTTGAAGGATGTAGTTTTTATATAACAACTATTTTACATGAAGTAACAAGGCTCTTGGGGAAAATTATAAGTCCTTTTGGATACTGTGGATTTTAAAGAAATGAAGAGGTAAGGTATGGCAAAATTTTTGAACACTAAAAAGGCTGTTTCAGCAATTGAAGATTTAATAAAAGATGCGGGACAAACATTGATATTGATTTCACCGTATTTGAAATTGTCCAAAGATTTTCGCGAACTTCTTACTTACCGCAATAGTAAAGACAAGATTACCACCGTAATTTTTGGAAAGCAGGAACTTAAACCTGATGAAATGAAATTCTTGGAAAGTCTTCGTTTCGTAATTTTAAAATATAAAGATGAGTTACATGCCAAATGTTATCTAAATGATGAAAAGATGATAATTACTTCTTTGAACTTATATGATTTTTCCATGGCAAACAACAAAGAAATGGGTGTGCTTATCGAAAAATCAGACCCAAACGACCAAGAACTTTTTGAAGAAGCATTTAAAGAAGTTGATTATATAAATGAGACAAGTGAACGTTTTGCATATAGAACACAAAACACTCCACTAACAACTGTAAACAAATTTGAAGGCAAAGACGACAATACAGGAAAAATAAACAACAAAAAATCAGATAAGCCAATGGGTTATTGCATCAGGACTGGAGTGGAAATTCCATTCAACGTTGAAAAACCTATGAGCTATGAAGCGTATAAAGTTTGGAGTGAATTTGGAAATCCTGAATATCCAGAAAAGTTTTGTCATTTTTCTGGTGAACCATCAAACGGAGAAACAAGTGTCAGCAAACCGATACTAAAGAAAAACTGGAAAAAGGCAAAAGAAATATTTAATTTTTAGGTTAGTGGAGGAGCCAGAGCACAAAGTTACTTTAGACGAAATTTAAACAAAAAGAATTTACAAACACTTTTTTTTATTTTTCCTATTTCATATCCAGCGCATAGTTCGACAACGCATCCGTACGGGCATTATCTTCCCTCTTAATCCATTTAAAATCAATTTCCTTAAAATTACCGCACAGTTTTTTTGCCTCGTTGAAAAGCGGTATGAGGTTGTCGCTTTTCACCCTGTACTGTCCGGAAATCTGTTTTATTACAAGCTGGCTGTCCCCGCGTACTTCAAGCTCCATGCATCCGTGCGCCGCTGCAAGTTTTAATCCTTCTATCAAGGCGCTCCATTCCGCGATATTGTTTGTCCCGATGCCAAGGCATTTTGAGATTTCGTCCAGCTTTTTGCCATTTTCCATTAATACAACCCCGATAGCCATTGGTCCGGGGTTTCCCCTGCACGCGCCGTCAAAGAATAATGTGCAGCTCATAAATGTTAAGAAATATAAGGCTGCACATCAGCTTTTTTGTCTTGTGCGATACTTACCGACACTGTTACGAACCGCAAAGGCACATTTCCTGTATTCATTAGCGTGTGAGGCGCTGGCGCGGGTATATACACCACGTCGCCGCGCGATATTTCCTGTTTTTCCTCGCCGATGGACATTAAACCGTATCCTGAGAGCACGTAATAAAGCTCTTCAAAATCAGGATGGAAATGCGGCGGGATGCTCTCACCTGGCAAAAGCGAGGTATCATAGACAGCCGCGATATTTTTTGCTATTTCCTGAAGGTCAAGACCGTTTTCTATCTGTTTTACGAACATGTGATTAATGAAAAACCCTTACAACTCACCTTTTTTCTCCTTCACCTTTTGCACAAGTTCAAAAATCTCCTCTGATCTTTCGCCAATAACGCACAGGGTTATGGAACCTTCACCGCCATCCACACCCCCGGCGCCTATCGGGAAAACATCCTCTGCGCCCAGAAGCGTGAGCGCCTCGACTTCGGTAACGACTTTACCTGCAAGCGGCGCCATCCCAACCGGAAGACCCGTTGCTTTTATGCAGCGCTGGATGCCGATTCTTTTTGAAATCTCAATTACAGAATATGGAATGGATTTTTCAAGACCTACAGGAATGACAAGATTAATGCCTCTTGCCATGACCGGTCCTGTTATGTTTCCCGTTGTGCCGCCCATAGGATTTGCCAGCATCACACCTGCTATGCCGTCAGGGTCGATGGCGTTTGCCCCTTTTATAACCACGTCCTGGGATGTCATTTCGTTAATTATGTTATCGGCGCTCACTTCCTTTCCGTTTTTCAAAGCAACCATAGGCAGCCGCTTATCCTGCGGCACGACTGCGGCAGTCCCGTTAATGTAACCCGCGGCGTATCTTAAATGGTCAATTTTCCTGCCCGTAAGCTCTTCTGCCACATACGCATTTGTGGTGCCGAGACCTATCAGGATTATTCCATTTTTCAATGCCTGCTGGACAACCGGGAGTTTTTTTACTCCAATGGCAATAATTCTTTTTGATTCAGACGGTGTTAGTGTTATCTGTACTTGTTTCATAAGTTGTTCCTCAAATTTTTCTTTGAAGAAATAATGTTTTTCAGGGTATAAATGGTTACCTGAAGACAGTAAAATAGTTTAATTTTTGACGAAAAATATTAGCCACGAAGGCGCAGAGAACACAGAGAAATAATGACTCTGTGCCTCCGTGTCTCAGTGGCTATTTTGCTTTTTGATTTAACAACACTAAAGGAATTACACCCACGTTACCTGTAGCCGTACTCCCTTTTTGCTTTCATCAAATCCCCAATCTTTGTCGATGTCAAAAGTTCAAAGACAATAAGCAATATGAAAAGATAAAAGAGATTCAACGATGCTGTATTATCACCTTTGTAAAAAGCTATGAAAGCCACAATCACAGGTGCAGCAAGAGTCCCGATAACGCCTGATAAGTGCATAAGCGCCCTTCCCGATGCCTTTGCTTTCAGGTATGAGGAATAATCTATCCTGAGTGTTGGCTCAACCCGCGCCGGGCCATTGAGATAATAATGCGTGAACCTGATGCCAGACATTGCGCCTGTGATATAATGTGAAAGCGGGTGAAGCGCGGCCATCAAAATAAGGGCGCTAACATACAACATCCAGTTTGAAGTTGCCTGTAATGCCAGGATTATCGCTGCAATTGTGAGAACCATCTCCAGCAGGTTCCCGATAGTCACATTTATAGTGAAAGACACCTTTTCCCCGAACCTTTTCCTGCTTGTTTTTTCTATAAGCCCGAGCAGTTCGTCATCAATAATTTTGTCTTTTTTCACTTTATTGACGATTGCCAGGAAAATTTTCCCATTGTAACTGGTTTCAATATTTTTAAGTTCAGCTTTTAATTCGTCGTGCATAGTTACCCCTTTACTGTAATAATAATTTCTTTACCCTCTATGACTGTATTATTATAAACCAGTTCAGCCTTCGCCTGATATTTAATTTCTGTTCCCGCAGCAAGTGTTGCCCTTATATCCACTATCCTGAATCCGGAATCTTCACCCGGGCGCAGAGCGCCAAAATCATAACTTTCAGGAGTAAAATTAACATAATGGCTATCGCTTGAGTTCACGCTAAACCGGGCAACAGGATATACAGTGGATTTCCCGTTATTGGTAACCCTAATCATGACCGAGCCTGTTTCACCGTTCTTGATAGTCACCTCTCCCGGCTTGATCTCAAAGACAGTATTTTTGGTATTAATAGCATTTTCCGACAAACACCCGGCAAAAAGTATTGAAACAATGAGACCGGCGACAACTGCAATGTGTTTAAATGCCATATTCTAGGGTCTTCTCAGATGCTCGCAGTTTCCTGCGACTATTTTTTCAAGTTTTCCTTCATCAGTTTCAAGAATCAGCGCGCCTTCATTGTCCACGCCTATCGCTTCACCGTATATTGTCCTGCTCTGGGTTGTAATCTTTACCCATTCGCCTATCGTCGCTGACATAGTCCTCCATTCTTCAAGTATGGACGGGAACTCATCTTTCCGGAATTTCAAATAAAGCGCATCGAATTCCGCCAATAGCTTCTGCACGAAATCCACGCGATTTATCTCACGTCCCAGTTCCTTTTTCAGTGACGTTGAACTGTCCCTGATTTCTTCCGGGAATGATTCGGTATCGACATTGGCATCTATTCCGATACCCACCACACAATATTCTATCATGTCGATTTCCGCCTCTATCTCTGTGAGGATGCCGCATACTTTCTTACCGTTTATCAAAATGTCATTGGGCCATTTTATTTTAGCAGGAATACCCAGGCTTCGGATTGTTTTTGCTGCTGATACGCCTGCCATTAGCGTAATTCTCGGCGCATATAACGGCTGTATTCCGGGTTTCAGGATGATAGAAAGCCATATCCCGCCTTCTGGTGAGAGCCATTTCCGCCCGAGCCGCCCCTTTCCGCCAGTCTGGGATTCGGCTATCACAACCGTTCCCTCTTCGACCGAGCCTGCCATTTCACGGGCAATTATGTTCGTGCTTTCGGTTTCCTTAAAATACTGTATGCTTTTCCCGATAATATTCGTCTTTAGTCCTGCCCGAATCCCGCCCGGAGTCAATGAATCAGGAGTTCCGGTCAGGCTGTATCCGATATTTGTTGAAGAGTCAATCGAATACCCTTCATCTCTTAATGCCTTGATATGCTTCCAGACAGCCGACCTCGATACTGAAAGTTCATGTGCGAGTTCTTCGCCTGAAACCGGCTTGCCTTCATTCATTATGAGTTTTTCAAGAATTTTATCTTTAATTTTACTATTCATTTTCCACCACCCGCCTTTGCATTCTGTATATAAGCGCCGACAGCAACCGTAATTGCAGCTACTTTCTTATCGTCAGCGCCAAGAGCCGAAGCCAGAGTTGCGCCTTTTTCTTTTTCAGCAGCCACGATTTTTTCAACCTCTGCGATGATATTATGGTCTTCTATGAAATGCGTGGTCAGTTCGCCGCGCTTGAAATATTCGTTATTCATAACGGCTTTGTGGAACGATATATTTGTAGTTACCCCGACAATGATATATTCGTACAGTGCACGTTTCATCCGGGAAATGGCTTCATTCCTGTCCCTGCCCCAGACTGTGAGTTTCGAGATGAGCGAATCGTAGAAAGGCGTTATGGTGAATCCTGTGTGCACTCCGCTGTCCACCCTCACGCCCGGACCGCCTGATGAGCGGTATCTTCGAAGTTTCCCCGGCGCAGGCGTAAAGTTGTTAAGCGGGTCTTCAGCATTGAGGCGGCATTCTATAGCCCAGCCAATCTGGTGGATATCCTTCTGTTTATAGCTTAACTCCTCTCCAGATGCTATCCTTAATTGTTCCTTGGCAAGATCCACTCCGGTTACGACCTCGGTTATAGGATGTTCAACCTGCAGGCGTGTGTTCATTTCAAGGAAATAATAGTCACCTTTTGAATAAAGGAATTCGATGGTGCCAGCATTGGTATAATTAATCGCTGCCGCGGCTTTTACAGCATCGTCGCCCATCCTTTTTCTCAATTCCGGAGTCATTATGGGAGAAGGGGATTCTTCGATGAGTTTCTGGTGTCTTCGCTGGATAGAGCATTCGCGGTCTCCCACGTGGATGATATTCCCGTATGAATCCGCAAGTATCTGGAATTCTATGTGGCGCGGCTCTTCGAGGTATTTTTCTATGAATACCGTAGCATCACCGAACGATGATTTTGCAACTCTCCGTGTTGATTCGAGGGTTTCCTGAAGCTCGCTTGTTTTCCGCACAACTTTCATGCCTATGCCGCCGCCGCCTGCCGAAGCTTTAACGATGACAGGATAACCTATCTTTTCTGCAACTTCCACTGCCGAATCCACGTTATCGATGCCATTCTCGCTTCCGGGTATGACAGGGATGCCCGCGGCTCTCATGGTTTTTTTGGCTTCAATTTTGCTTCCCACGCTTTCAATTGCATGACTTGAAGGGCCTATGAATTTGATTCCTTCTTTTTCGCAGCGCCCTGCAAATTTGGGGTTCTCGGCAAGGAAGCCATAGCCAGGATGAATTGCTTCCGCTCCTGTTTTATGCGCAACATCGAGAATGGCGTCCATGTTCAGGTAGCTCTGGGACGCCGGGGCAGGACCTATAGGATAGGCTTCATCCGCATACTTTGCAAAGAGGGCGTTCTTATCAACTTCACTGTAAACTGCAACAGTCTTAACGTCAAGTTCCCTGCATGCACGCATGACACGGATTGCGATTTCACCGCGGTTTGCTATCAGCACTTTCCTGAACATATCTCACCCGATTACGAACAAAACATCCCCTGCGCTTACCGTATTGCCTTCTTTAACTAATATGTCTTTCACGGCGCCGCCATGTGGCGCATGGATATTGTTTTCCATCTTCATGGCTTCAAGAACCATCACTACATCGCCCTTCTTGACAGAATCGCCTTTTTTGACTTTTATCTTCAGCACCATGCCCTGCATGCTCGCTGTAACTGCGCCGTCCACGAATTTCGGCTTTTCCGCCGCTTCTGCCGGGCGAACCGACATGCCGCCGCCTGCGGATATTATTTTAACATTGAATAAATCGCCGTCAACCTCCACTTTGAATTCGGTGGGCAGGGGCGCAGATTTCCCATTATTGGGCTTTGGCGCCTCAAGTGTCTCTTCCTTAGCTTCCCCGCGCAGGAATTTTGGAGCTATCGCCGGATACAGCGCATACGTCAGGATATCCTCGGGTTTTTTGACAATTCCGAGCGCTTGCGCCTCTTTTGTTACCCTGTCAAGCTCGGGAGGCAAAAGGTCGGCGGGTCTGCATGTAATTGGTTTTTCATCCCCGAGTATTTTAGTAATTATCTCCCTGCTTATCGGTGCAGGCGTGCGCCCGTACAAACCCTTGACATAATCCTTCACCTCTTTCGGCACTACTTTGTAGCGCTCACCCATCAGGACGTTCAGAACAGCCTGCGTGCCTACTATCTGGCTCGTGGGCGTAACAAGCGGGGGATACCCTAACTCTTCACGCACCCGCGGCATCTCGGCAAGGACAGCCTCGTATTTGTCAAGCGCATTCTGCTCTTTTAACTGCGATACGAGATTGGAGAGCATACCTCCGGGAATCTGGTATTTTAGCACGTTGGTATCTATTCTTTCCGAGATGGGGTCAAGGATGCCGCGATATTTTTCCTTCAATTCTTCAAAGTATTTCTTTATCTCTGTGAGAAGAAGCAGGTCAAGTCCGGTATCATAAGGCGTCCCGCGCAGCGCAGCTACGGTCGTTTCAGTTGGCGGCTGCGACGTGCCCCAGGCAAAAGGCGAGAAAGCCGTATCAAGAATATCAACCCCTGCCTCGCATGCAAACATGTAGCTCATGGGAGCCATCCCGCTTGTGCAATGGGAGTGCAGGTCAATAGGAATGCTGATTTCTTCTTTCAGGGCGCTCACAAGGTCAAAGGCGTTCTGTGGGGAGATGAGACCTGCCATATCCTTGATGCATAGTGAATCGCAGCCCATTTCCTCAAGTTCTTTTGCCATTTTGACAAACAGCGGAATCGGGTGAACCGGGCTGATTGTGTAACATACAGTGCCCTGCACATGGGCGCCCACGCGCTTTGCGGTTTTAATCGACACTTCCATATTCCTGATGTCGTTCACGGCATCAAAAATCCTGAAAATATCAATGCCTGATTCTGCGGCATGTTCCACGAATTTAACAACAATGTCATCGGAATAATGCCTGTAACCCACAAGGTTCTGGCCGCGAAGGAGCATCTGGAGCGGGGTTTTCGTGATGACTTTTTTAAGCGCCCTGAGCCTGTCCCACGGGTCTTCGTTCAAATAGCGTATCGAAGAATCAAATGTTGCGCCGCCCCATACCTCAAGCGAGAAAAAGCCTGCATCGTCCATTTTTTCTGCAATGGGAAGCATGTGCCGTGTTCTCATGCGGGTGGCGATGAGGGATTGGTGCGCGTCGCGGAGTGTTGTGTCTGTGAGTTTTACAGGAGCCATGGTTTCTGTGGCTTAATTGGACGGTATTGTTATTTAATTTATGGTATTTCTTCATTGGATTTTGAGAAAAATAGAACTAAATAGTATAAAGTGGGTTTAAAAACGGTGAGTCGATAAAAAATGGTAAATGTCAAGGAGAATGCTAATTTTATCTGGGAAATTGCTGACCTTTTACGAGGGGATTATAAACAATCCGATTATGGGAAAGTAATACTGCCGCTTACTGTTTTAAGGCGGCTTGATTGTGTGTTGGAACCAACCAAACAGAAAGTCCTGGATTATTTGCCTAAAATTGCGAATATGAACATCCAGAATATAGACCCAGTTCTTAACAACATTGCAGGTTTCAACTTCCACAATAAGAGCAAATTTGATTTTGAGAAATTAAAAGCAGACCCGAATAATATTGCTGCTAACCTGAATAATTACATCAATGGTTTTTCTGCAAGCGCAAGGGAAATCATTGATTATTTTAGCTTCACCGAACAGATTGCGAAACTGGATGATGCGGATTTGCTTTATATGATTGTCAAACGGTTTGGTGAAATTGACCTGCATCCCAATAAAGTAAGCAATCTGGAAATGGGATACATCTTCGAAGAACTTATCAGGAGGTTTTCCGAGTTATCCGATGAAACCGCAGGAGAGCACTTTACACCAAGAGAAGTAATCCGGCTGATGGTCAATCTGCTTTTCGTAAATGACAGGGAAATCTTAACTAAAGAAGGTATTGTAAGAACACTGTATGACCCTGCCAGCGGGACAGGAGGCATGCTGTCAATCGCAGAAGAATACCTGCGTGAACTTAATCCCGATGCCAGGCTGGAAGTATTCGGGCAGGAAGTTAATCCTGAATCTTATGCAATCTGTAAATCTGATATGCTCATCAAAGGGCAGAACGCTTCTAACATAAAATTCGGAAATTCATTTACCAATGATGGTTTAGAGAACGAAAAATTTGATTATATGCTCTCCAACCCGCCGTTTGGCGTTGAATGGAAGAAAGTGGAAAAGCAGGTCAAAGATGAACATGAGAAAAGAGGCTTTGCAGGGCGTTTCGGCGCAGGACTGCCGAGGATAAGCGATGGCTCATTTTTGTTTCTGCTGCACATGATTTCCAAAATGAAACCTGCAAATGGCGGCTCACGCATCGGGATTGTTTTTAACGGGTCGCCTCTGTTTACAGGCGGCGCAGGAAGCGGGGAAAGCGACATCCGAAAATGGATTATTGAAAATGACATGCTGGAAGCCATTGTTGCGATGCCTGAGCAATTGTTTTATAATACTGGCATTTTCACTTACATCTTTATAGTAACTAACCGCAAAGCCAGAGCAAGAAAAGGAAAAATCCAGTTGATAAACGCCATCGGCTTTTTCAATAAAATGTCAAGAAGCCTGGGTAATAAGCGCAACGAGATTGGTGAAAGTCATATTGGAACAATCACTAAAACCTATGGCGATTTTAAGGAAAATGAGTTTTCAAAGATTTTTGATAATGAAGATTTTGGATACTGGCAAATTGCTGTTGAGCGGCCTTTGAAGGATGAAAGCGGTAATATTGTAAAAGATAGCAAGGGTAAGCCCAAACCTGATGCTGATTTAAGAGATAGCGAGAGAGTGCCGCTCAAAGAGGATATCAAGACCTATTTTGAGAGGGAGGTGTTGCCGCATGTGCCTGATGCCTGGATAGATGAGAGCAAAACTAAGAAGGGGTATGAGATTAACTTTACGAAGTATTTCTATAAATATAAGCCGCTGAGGAGTCTTGCTGAGATAAGGGCTGATATTCAGGCTTTAGAGAAAGAGACTGATGGATTATTGAGAAAGGCGATAGAGTGAGGAAGCAATTTTACGTGGCTTATCGAGATACTGAAAAAGTGTCAGCATTGCTGACACAATTACTAAATTTAGCGGCGCACGGGAGATGATCAGATGAAAAAACGGTCAGAGAAAATTGCCGTTACGGATATGGAAAACGCAAAAGTCATAATTACAGGGCATGAAACCACGGCGCTCCTGGATGATATCCATTCGCTGATCGAATCGGCGCGCAGGCGAGGAGCAGCGGCAATTAACACAGAAATAGTGATGCTCTACTGGCATATCGGAAAGCGCATTCGAAAAGACATTCTCCGTATGGAAAGAGCTGATTATGGTAAGCAGATTGTCCAGACATTGTCTGGAAAATTAATCGCAGAATATGGACGTGGTTTTAGTCGAACCAATCTCTTTCAAATGATCCGGTTTGCAGAGGTTTTCAACGATATGAAAATTGTCCAGACACTGTCTGAACAATTGAGCTGGAGCCATTTCGTATTGATAATCGCGCTTGATGACCCGCTAAAGCGAGATTTCTATGCTGAAATGTGTCGTATTGAACGGTGGAGCTTCCGTACACTTCGTGCAAAGATCCAAAATATGCTCTACGAACGAACTGCCCTCTCAAAAAAGTCGGAGAAATTCATAGAGCAGGAGCTTGCCACATTGCGTGAGGAAGACCGTATGACTCCCGACCTCGTGTTTCGCGATCCCTATTTTCTTGATTTTCTCGGTCTATCCGACACATTCAGCGAGCGTGATCTGGAGGCTTCCATCCTCCGTGAACTTGAGCGGTTCTTGCTTGAACTTGGCACGGATTTTACATTCGTGGCGCGCCAGAAGAGGATTACCATTGATAGTGAAGACTACTACCTTGACCTGCTGTTCTATCACCGCAGTATGCGCCGCCTTGTAGCGATTGAACTGAAACTTGGAAAATTCCAGGCGCAGGACAAGGGGCAAATGGAGCTTTACCTGCGCTGGCTTGATAAATATGAGAGGCGAGAAGGTGAAGAAAGCCCGCTTGGATTGATATTATGCGCAGAGAAGGCCGCGGAGCATGTTGAGTTATTGCAACTTGAGAACAGTGGGATACGGGTGGCTGAGTACCTTACCGAACTTCCACCGCGCCCTCTTCTTGAGGCAAAACTGCATGAAGCTATCCGACTGGCGCGGGAACAGATTGCAGCCCTTCCAAGGTTGGAGGGGGCGGAATGAGCATAGAACTCGCCCCAACAATCTCCAGCGCGCCCGCCCGCAGTTGGAAGCCCTACCCTGCGTATAAGGATTCGGGCGTGGAATGGCTGGGGAAGGTGCCGGAGCATTGGGAAGTTTGGAAAATAAAACATTCAACTTATGTAAAAGGTAGAATAGGTTGGAAAGGCTTGACTTCTAATGATTTCTTGGATGAAGGTGCTTATTTGGTTACTGGAACTGATTTTGTTGATGGTAAAGTAAATTGGGAAACCTGTTATCACGTAAGTTACGAACGATTTGATGAAGATCCATATATCCAATTGAAAGAGAAAGATATACTGATCACAAAAGACGGAACAATTGGTAAAATAGCCATTGCTGAAAATTTGCGAAATAAAGCGACTTTAAACAGTGGCATTTTTTTAATAAGACCCTTAACAACAAACTATCTCAATGATTTCATGTATTGGATATTAAACTCAGAAGTTTTTTCAACTTTCATTAGCTTTACAAAGACTGGCTCAACCATTCAACATCTTTATCAAAATGTATTTGAAGATTTTTCATTTCCAGTACCATTAATCCCCGAACAGCGCGCCATCGCCCATTACCTCGACGACCGCACCCGGAAAATAGACTCCCTTATCGAGAAGAAACAAAAGCTGATTGAACTCCTCAAAGAAGAGCGCTCCGCCGTCATCAACCAGGCGGTCACAAAAGGGCTCAACCCGCGCGCGCCGATGAGGGATTCAGGCGTGGAGTGGCTGGGGGAGGTGCCGGAGAAGTGGGAATTGCGGAAAATCGGCAGGAGCTTTAATTTGATAGGCAGCGGAGCAACTCCTGAATCAGGAAATAAAAAATATTATGAAAAAGGAGTTGTAGCGTGGATAAATACTGGTGATTTGAATGATGGAATCTTGGATAGTTGTGAAAAGAAAATCACAAATGAAGCTTTTGAAAACTATACTGCATTGAAAATTTATCCAAAAGGCACAATATTAGTTGCCATGTATGGAGCTACAATTGGTAAAGTGGGTTTGCTCAATTTTGAGGCTTGCACAAATCAAGCGTGTTGCGCGTTAGGGAAAAGCAGCTTTTTTATTGATAAATTTGTTTTTTATTGGTTTTTAGCAAATAAAAGAAATATTGTAAATCTAAGTTTTGGCGGTGGACAACCTAACATAAGCCAGGAAATTATAAAATCTCTTAAATTGACTTGCCCTCCTATTGAAGAACAACAATCCATAGTTCAATTCATAGAATCTGAACTTGCAATAATAGACGATACTGTATCCAGAATCGAAAAAGAAATTGCTCTCCTGCAAGAATACCGCACCGCCCTGATTTCAGAAGTCGTAACAGGAAAAATCGATGTGAGAGGCGAATGATTATTTTCAATACATTCTATAAGACAATCAATGGTCTTAATATAACTAAAGAGATAATAATAGTAAAGGTGAACTAACATGAAAGCGGAAAAATTGCTTGAACGCATCACTCTTAATCCCGATGTTATGACAGGAAAACCTGTAATCAGGGGAACAAGACTTACCGTACAGTTTATCCTGGGATTATTAGCGTATGGCGCTTCTGTGGAGGAAATCCTTGAAGAATATCGAGGATTGACAAAGGAAGATATACAGGCATGTTTGCTATTTGCAACAGAATCCCTTGAAAACACCACATTTATGCCTTTGACAGCAGAGGCTTGTTAGGGTATCGAGGTCGTGAAACTAATTCCAGCACCGATACACACCGAAAAAGCCTTTGAAGAAGCCATCGAAAGCAGCCTGCTCCAAAAAGGCGGCTACATCAAAGGCAATCCCGACGACTTCAACCGCGAACTGGCTCTTGATACAAAAACAATTTTTTCTTTTTTGCAGGAAAGCCAGCCTGAAGCCTGGAAAAAGTCACTTGCCGTACACGGTTCGGGCATCGAATCCAAGCTTTTACAGCGCCTGACCAAAGAGTTAGATAACAGGGGCGCCCTGGATGTTTTGAGAAATGGCTTCATTGATTACGGTGTCCGTTACAAGATGGCGTATTTCAAACCTGCAAGCGGCTTGAATCCCGAATCGGAGAGGCTTTACAAACTAAACAGGTTAACCGTTACAAGGCAGTTAAAATACAGCCAGAAGAGTGAAAAATCCGTTGATATGGCGCTCGGTCTTAACGGTCTGCCCGTCGCGACAGTCGAGCTGAAAAATCGGTTTACGGGACAGGACGTGAGCGATGCAAAGGAACAATTTATTGACGACAGGGACCCGAAAGAACTGTTGTTCCAGTTCAAAAAAAGAGCCCTGGTTCACTTTGCGGTTGACCCTGATGAAATATATATGACCACGAAACTTGAAGGGTCAAGAACAAAATACCTTCCATTCAATCTTGGTTATGACCGAGGCGCTGGCAATCCGCCGAATCCTGATGGTTATAAAACATCATACCTGTGGGAATATATCTGGGAAAAAGATAGCTGGATGGATATTCTGGGTCGTTTCCTGCACCTCCAGGTGGAAGAATACAAATTCGACGGGAAAATCTTCAAGCAGGAAAGCATGCTTTTCCCGCGCTACCATCAGTTGGATGTTGTCCGAAAGCTGGAAGACGATGCAAGGATTAATGGACCCGGGAAAAATTACCTGATTGAGCATTCGGCAGGCAGCGGTAAGAGTAATTCCATTGCATGGCTCGCCTACCGTTTATCAAGCCTACATGATGAATCTGATAAAAGAGTGTTCGATTCCGTGATTGTTGTTACCGACAGGCTTGTATTAGACCAGCAGTTACAGAATACCATCTATCAATTCGAGCACAAGCAGGGTGTTGTCCAGAAAATAGATAAGGATTCCAGCCAGCTCGCAGAATCACTCAAGTCAGGAACCAACATCATCATAACCACTTTGCAGAAGTTCCCTTTTGTTCTGGATAAAATCAAAGAGATTTCAGCCAGGAATTATGCGGTTATCGTGGACGAAGCGCACAGCTCCCAGAGCGGGGAAGCTGCAAGAAAGCTTAAAGAAGTTCTCACCATCGGCAATCTGGAAGATGCCGCAAAAAAAGATAGAGAGCAAACTTACACTGAATCTGATACAGAAGATGAAATCAGGAACTCAATGTTATCAAGGGGACCGCACAGGAATTTGAGTTTCTTTGCATTTACAGCAACGCCAAAAGCAAGAACACTGGAAGTATTCGGCGAAAAAGATACTGCGGGTAAGCCGGTTCCATTTCATCTATATTCAATGCGCCAGGCGATTGAAGAGGGTTTTATTATGGATGTATTAAAAAATTACACCACGTACAAAACCTTTTTCAAATTATCCAAGCAGATTGAAGACGACCCGAAAATCAATAAGAAAAAAGCCAGCAGAGCCATTGCAAGGTTTGTATCGCTTCACCCGCATAATCTGGCTCAAAAAACGGAAGTCATCGTTGAGCATTTCCGCCAGGTCACAATGAAGAAAATCGGGGGAAAAGCCAAGGCAATGGTAGTTACAGCCTCACGCCCTCATGTTGTCCGCTATAAACAGGAGTTTGACAGATACATAAAAGAAAAAGGATATAATGAGATAAAAACACTTGTCGCCTTTTCAGCTTTCAAAGATGAATTTGGCATTCTCCATAAGGAATCCGACATAAATGGTTTCGGTGAAAAGGAACTCCCGGACAAATTCAATACAATCGAATATCAGTTGCTA
Source organism: Candidatus Methanoperedens sp. (assembly GCA_026552835.1). The sequence goes on along the minus strand of JAPMTY010000050.1, from coordinate 7,082 downwards.
CTGGTTGCTGACAAATACCAGACTGGATTTGACCAGCCTTTGCTTCATACAATGTATGTTGATAAGAAACTATCAGGCGTAAAAGCGGTTCAAACCCTTTCACGTTTAAATAGGATTTATCCTGGAAAGGAAGATACCTTCATTCTTGATTTTGTTAATGATACGCAGGAAATTTTAGACTCCTTCCAGCCTTATTACGAACAGACGACCCTTACTGAAAGCACAGACCCGAACCAGCTTTATGATTTGAAAGCAAAATTGGAAGCGACGCAAATCTTCTGGAAATCGGAAATTGATGCTTTTTGCAATGTATTTTTCAAGAAAAGCGGCTCTCGCACCGACAAAGATTCTGCTCGATTAAATGCTTACATTGACCCGGCGGTTGACCGCTACAAAGCCATAGGAAAAGAGGAAGTCAGGGAAGATTTCAAGCATACCTTAACTGTTTATTTGCGGCTTTACTCATTCCTGGCACAAATCATGCCTTTTCAGGATGCTGAGCTTGAGAAATTTTACGCTTACGGGCGTTTGCTGCTCAACAAGCTTCCCAAAAAAGGAATATCAGAGAAATTTAAATTGAATGATGAAGTTGCTCTGGAATATTACAGGCTTGCGAAAATCAGTGAAGGAAGTATTCTTCTTGAAAAAGGCGGGGAATATGGGCTAAAACCTGCTTCGGAAGTGGGCACAAAAAAGGAAAAAGAAGAATTTGCCACACTTTCTGAAATCATAAATGTTTTTAACGAGAGATTTGGAAAACCAATTACTGATGCGGATAAACTTTTCTTTGACCAGATTGAAGAAGAACTTGTTGCGGATGAAACTTTATCGAAACAAGCAAAAACCAATACAATTGATAATTTTAAATATGGATTCCAGGATGTTTTCATAAACAAATTGATAGACAGGATGGAACAAAACAAGGATATTTTTGTAAAAATTATGGATGATAAAGTAGTTGCCGATGTGGTTAAGGATTATATGCTGAAAAAAGTTTATAAAAGATTACAGGCGGAGAATTTGTGATGGGGCTATTTTGTTAATGAATTCCTTTCCATTTTGCTTCTCCCAGCCAGTTCCATGATAATCCCCTTAATCTCCTCCATCCCCGCATCCGTCTTGAACGAAATCCCGGAAAAATGCGTGCGTGAAGCCCGAAAACCTCTCTCCCTCAAAGCAAGGATAAGCTCATCCGTACGCATCGCCGTAATCCCGAGCGACTTGCAGAGTTTATGGTAATCGTAATGCATCGGAATATCAAGCTCATCCCTGCATGTGGCGACAAGCTTCAGAGCTTCCTTGAACCCGCGCTTTTCAAGCTCACCGAGCAACTCCCCGCAAAAATCGCTATCATGCAGCCTGCCAAGCCACAGGGGTCCGGCAAGCGACGTGGTGTGCCCGCACACAACGCATTTCTCTTCCATGTGCACTGCCAGCCCATAATTCCATTCCCTTGCGCCGCAGCCAAAGCAGTGGGAAATGAATCCCATATTTTTCAAACATTCATCCGCCTCGTTGATTCCTTTTTTTACCGCTGCAAAAAGCCTGACATAATGCGCCGAGGCGTAGGATAAAAGAGGTGTCATGGATTTATCGTGCTTCGCCAGAGTCCTCGCAACAGCGCCCATGAGGATGCGGACTCCCATCTCAGGATAATACTCGGTCTTGAGGGGCACGGCGGCATAGTTCCTGATACCCGCTTTCTTGTGCGCGCCGCAAAGGGGCGCCGTATCTGTGGCTGTGATGCACAGGAGGCGCTTTGTGGAGCGGCATGCTGCGTCCAGAAACGGCGCCGGGCTTCCGAAAGGGTCAAGGTCGATGATGTCAAAGCTCTCATCCAGCATCACCACGTTTGCATTTCTCTTAATCGCTGTGCAGTTCGCAAGGTTGTTGAGTTCGATATTTTTGTTTATCAGTTCAAAGGATGTATCTTCCCAATCGCTCATCGTGATACTGAGCCCGACCTCCTTTGCGATGCGAAGTCCCCGGATTCCCGAGGCTGAGAGGGCGTCAAGGTATGTGTATTCGGGATTATTTTTTGAGAAACATGCTATTGCCGCCACTGCAACATCCCGGTTCATTCGCATTGCTGGATTGTAGAATACTGCTACCGAAGAAGGGGGGAAATTCGAATCTTCATCCGGGACCGGCACCTCAACACTTGTTGTACCTTCAATGATGATTTTGGTGAGCATTGGAGTGCCACATTTAGCATGAATAGTTTATAAGTTATTTGTATGATGCGGATGTAGAAAATTGTAAAAAGCTGGAGCCTTCAATCAGTCCTTAAGGCACTATCATAACTTTATATATTTTTAAAACATATTCTTATATTAATATGGATACGACCAGCGATTTCACAATTCATAATGGCAAGCTTACGATTCTTGCTGCCTTCGGGCATGGCGGGGAACTGGATAAAACCCAACTGAAGATGTTGATTGGTGGAGAAGTAATTGCCGAAAGATGGAATAAACCGATAGAAATTGAAAAAGCAGAGGGCGTGGCTGTTATTGCTGCAGGCAGTGAAAAAATTACCTGTAATACGAACATGTTTACTGATATTTTTGCAGCAGGGGTGTCAATACTGCGGACAGAAATCGAGATCCGGGACAAGATTTCATTGAATGATATCCTGACAGCCCTTCATTCAAACACTATTATCGTGGAAGGACTTGACTACCAGTCGTATGCAAACAAGAGAATAAAGGAAATACGTGAGAAAATCAATCCGAAAAAGACGGTAGCATATTATCCCGATATTAAAAAATTCACATTTCTGAAAATTAAAGATTTCACTCCCCAGCTTGACCAGAAAAGCCTGAGAGAGCAATATGGAGAGATAATCGCACGTTTCCTTTCGGGTGAAACGCCTACCCGTGCGCTTCACAGCAAGGAAATCATGGAAAAGACTGCAAATGACCTCTCATATTACGATGAAGACCTTTTTCTTGCTTCGACTGAGGCAGCCTTCGTTATTGGCTGCGACGGTTACATAAATGAACTGCGCGAATTACTGGAACTTGCCATATCGCTTTTGCTTTTGTTCCAGATATATGACAGGAAGATAGATGTTGAAATATCCAATGCTTTTGACGCCCTGAAAAAACTTAACAGTTCAAGATATTATTTCATTACACAGGCGCCAAGAAAACTTGAAAAATCACTATTTACGGTTAGTGAAATCGGGCTTGTAATCCTTGATGATATTAAAGACCTGATGAATCCTCACAAAATTACAAATGATTGGTATTACCAGTCTTTCTATCAGAACATGCTGGATACCCTCAAAGTACGGGACTTTGGAAAATTAGTGCAGGAAAAGATAGATTCCCTCCAGGATCTCTACTCAACAGCAAGAGAACTTGCTACAGAACAATTGGCACTCTGGCTTGAGATTGTAATAGTTCTCCTGATTTTATGGGACGTAATTAAACCTATTATTCTTGCTTTAATCAATCAAAATTTCACCCTCTTGTAAAATATTGCTTTCACCATTTCTGCCGCGATGATGTAAAAGGCCACTATCGCTCCCATAAGAAGAAGGAACGAAATCGGAAGCTGACTGAATTCAAATAGCTTCCCGAGTGGCGTGAAAGGTAAAATGAGTGTACTTCCTACAATCAGCAGTGTGGCTGCGGACAGATACTTCCCGGGTATGCTCTTGAAAAAAGGCTTCTTGGTGCGAATAACAAGTACAATAATCGAAGCTGAAATAACAGATTCCATAAACCAGCCGGTCCTGAATTGGCCAGTTGTAGCATTGAGAATGAAAAACAAAGCGCCGAATGTAAGAATGTCGAATACGGAACTCAGGATTCCAAAGACCAGCATAAAAGTGCGGATGAACCCTATATCCCAGCGCCTGGGGTGATCAACCATTTCGCCATCAACGCTATCTGTGGCGATTGTCATCTCCGGTATATCAGTCATGAGATTGGTGAGCAGGATCTGTCCGGGCAACAGTGGGAGAAAGGGCAGGAAAAGCGATACTCCAGCCATGCTGAACATGTTCCCGAAATTGGCGCTCGTGGCCATGAAAACATACTTGAGTGTATTGGCAAATGTCATTCTCCCTTCACGCACACCCTGCACGAGCACACCCAAATCCTTTTCCAGCAGCACAATATCTGCGGCATCTTTGGCAACATCTACGGCGCTGTCAACCGAGATGCCGACATCGGAAACATGGAGCGCTGACGCGTCATTAATTCCATCCCCCATATAGCCGACAACATTTCCTGTCTTCTTAAGAGCCAGGATGATGCGCTCCTTCTGATTCGGTTCGATATCAGCAAAGATATTTATATCATTCACCCGCCCGAGCAGCGCTTCATCACTCATTGAACGAAGGTCTTGCCCTGTGAGTATGGACGGTCCGGCTAACCCCACCTGTTTACCTACATTGGCAGCAACCAGTTTGTTGTCTCCTGTGATGATCTTAAGTGAAATGCCGAGGTGATTTAATTGGTTTATGGTGCCTGCAATTCCGGGCTTTGGCGGATCAAAGAGAACGAGGAATCCTAAAAAAGTCATCGCTGCTTCATGGTCTTTCGTTATAATCGAATCATGCCCGATATCACGGTAAGCAACTCCCAATATTCGGAAACCCTGGCTGCTCTGCGTCTCAAAGCACCGCTGAATCTGTTCCTTCACGGTGGCTATATCCACGATTTTTCCATCGGACGTTTCTGCTGATGAACAGACTGCCAGCACGTTCTGCAGAGCGCCTTTAGTCACTATCAGGTGCTTATCGTCTTTTGAGACAAGGACGCTTAATCGCTTACGAATGAAATCATACGGTACTTCATCCAGTTTCTTGCACCCGGATACATCAAACGGGCGATGATTCCGTATTGCGCTGTCAATCGGGTTCGTAAAACCCGTCTCGAAAAAAGCATTGAGATAAGCATAGAAAAGAACTTTTTCGCTTTCCTTACCTTCAACATCAAGAGAGGAGTTCACCCGCACTACTCCTTCTGTCAGAGTACCGGTCTTATCTGAACAGAGTACGTTCATACTTCCAAAATTTTCAATAGAGGCAAGGCGTTTAACAATTACTTTCTGCTGTGCCATGCGGTTTGCGCCGTGTGCAAGATTAACGCTGATAATCGCCGGCAGGAGTTGCGGGGTCAGCCCGACAGCGAGTGCCAGGGAAAAAAGAAGAGATTCCAGGACAGGGCGTCCCATATAAGCGTTTATGGCAAAGATGGAAATCACCAGCAGCATCGTGATCTCCATAAGGAAATACCCGAACCTCCTGACGCCGCGTTCAAACTCCGTCTCCGGCGATCTTAGTTTCAGCCGCTGGGAAACCTTACCGAATTCGGTTTCAGTCCCTGTGAAGACAACTACAGCTTTTGCGCTGCCGCTCACCGCATGAGTTCCCATAAAAAGGGTGTTGTTACGCTGGCCAAGTTCTGTGTCTTTCGCCAGTTCCCCGGCCGACTTTTCTACCGGATATGTTTCGCCGGTCAGCGTCGCTTCATCGATAAATAAGTCTTTGGACTCAAGTATCAGGCAGTCCCCTGGAATAATATCTCCGCCGTTGAGAATAATGACATCCCCGGGCACAATCTCTTCGACAGGAATTTCTCCAGGGCTTCCATCGCGCAACACCATCGCTTTTATTTGCACGATAGCGAGCAACTTCTCTACTGCATTAGCCGCTCCCCGTTCCTGCCAGAATCCCAGGATGCCGCTTATGAAGACAATTGCAAGGATAATGAAAACATCAACATGTTCATGCAAAAAAAATGACAATCCGGCCGCAAAGAGAAGGATGAGGGTAATGGGACTTTTGAATTGACTAAGAAAAAGCGCAAGTGAGTCCGATCTTTTCCTGGGCGTCAGGAGATTGGAGCCATAACGTGCGAGCCGCTGACGAGCTTCATCGCCGGTAATGCCCTGCGGTGTTGTTTGAAGCCGCGCAAGCAGTTCGACGGCAGGGAGGCTCCAGAATGCCTGCGGGGGTTGATTATTTGAATTTATCTTTTTAGAATTTTGCATAGTTGCATGTGAGCATCAGGTAAATTCGTTATTATTAATTTATTTTTGGTTAACATAACTATATAGCTTTCCGAAAGGATTACACTCTTAGAGGTAAAAAAATGTTTTTAAAAGAAGATTGTAGCGATTTTGGCTATTTAAAGAATGATATTACTGAAATTGGAGTAGGGGAGAGAAGATTTTTGGATATTCCTAATTGTGGGATACATAAAATGTCTCTTTGCGGATGTTCTGAAACCTGCTCATATTATTCAAGCAAGGTTTTAGCTGTGGCCTAATGAAAAAATAAAGCCTGTATTAAAACAGGTTTATCATATCTATTAAAATAAACCTGTGGCAGTGGTTTCTTTATTATGGCAGGAGCATATAAGATAAATATAAACGTCATATTCTTCCCAACTGATTCTCATTCTGATAACCAAAATTTATAAATGCTATTAATGTTAACATATTACATGGAGAGCAAACCGGGTGATTCATTTAAACATACGTGGTAATCTCGTAAGTTTCGAATGATATAGAAATACCAAACACGGGTAAAACTGTGTGCGGAATAACTATGGAATTCGTTCCCGCCCGGGCTTGAATCCCTTTTAAGCATCCAGGCTTGTGATTTTTGTGACCCGGCTACGTGAATGGAACGACATAATCCAATTCAAACCATAATTAATATACAGAAAAAATTATATATGAGAGTATAACTATATAAGTGATAGCGACCATCAGTATAATTCCCGATATGTTAAGGTTGTGGGGTTGTGAGCATTAGAACCCAGATGTAACAGAACTTTTCTACTGGGTTCAAAAATGATACCTTTGAATTACTTCAGGGTACCAATCAAAAGGTGAAATAATGGAATTTAAAGAAATAAATGTACCGGAAGGTATCGTCCAGCAAATTAATCATGAAGGGGCGTTTGCTGACATCACGGTTGATGCGGGAAATGGAAATAATATCCATTCCAATATCAACCTTGATATGTCATATAAAGATACTCTTGGAGATATAGAAATGACAATGGGATCGGTTCCTGTTTTCATGAGATCTCTCCCCAAAAAAGCACTCATCCATA
>JAPMTY010000047.1 GCA_026552835.1 Candidatus Methanoperedens sp. | reverse complement strand
CGCAGGCTCGGATGAGGTTTATTCAGCGGCTTTCAGGCAGGCGGGAATATTGCGGGTCGATACAATCGATGAGGTATTCGACGCTGCGCTTGCGTTCTCATGCCAGCCGCTCCCGAAAGGTAATAATGTCGCGATACTATCAAATGGCGGCGGGGCTTCAATCGTAGCGACAGATGAGTGCGAGCGGCATGGTCTCAATATAGTTGACCTCGCTGAAGAAACCAAGGAACAGATAAAAAAAGTCATTCCCGGATTTGCATCAGCTTCAAATCCTATCGATACCGCAGGCACTGTTTCTTTCACTATTTACAGCGAGATAATCAAAGCGCTTCTTAAAGACCAGAATGTGGATGCGTTAATCGTAATCTATGTACATACTATAATGTCAAATGCCATACCGCCTGCCGAAGCCCTGGTAGAGATGAAGCTTAAGAACAATAAGCCGATTATCGCATGCTGGATGGGCGGCGCCGGTACGGAACAGGGTGTTGATATCCTGAAGAGCGGCTGCCTGCCCAACTATTCTGTCCCTGAAAGGGCTGTGAAAGCGCTGGCTGCGCTAATAAGGCACAGGGAATTCCTTGAAACTGTTAAGACACGAACAGCGGGGGATAGCAAATGACAAAAATTCTTACCGAGCACGAGGCAAAAAAGCTTCTTGCAAAATACGGCATACCTGTGACTGAGGAGCGTCTTGCAAGGAGCGCCGAAGAGGCTTATGATATTGCGATGGAGCTTGGGATGCCTGTTGCCATGAAAATTTCTTCGCCTGACATTCCGCACAAGAGCGATGTGGGTGGCGTGGTTCTGAATGTGAAACGTGAAGATGTTAGAACTACCTACAACGAGATTATATCACGAATCAAGAAAGCAGCGCCGAATGCAAATATCGAGGGAATTCTCGTACAGCAAATGGCGCCTGCTGGTCATGAGATTATCGTGGGCCTGAAAAAAGATGCGCAGTTCGGTCATGCGCTGATGTTCGGGCTTGGCGGGATTTTTGTGGAGGTTTACAAGGATGTTACATTCAGGGTCGTGCCTATCGATAAGAGCGATGCTCTTTCGATGATTTCGGAGATTAAAGGATACCCAATACTCAGGGGAATCCGGGGAAGAATGCCTGCGGATATCGATGCTATCGCAAGGGTGCTCGTCTCGGTTTCGGATATGGCTGAAAAGGAAAACATCATCGAGCTTGATATTAACCCGCTGATTGTGAGCGAAAGCGGGGCGATTGCGGTGGATGCGAGGGCGATGGTAGAGTGATGATATGAAAGAAAATAATCATAAACAGGAAGAAGATAACACAGCTCTGCACATGCTTAAACAACCTGTCCACTGGGGCATATCTGATTCATCTGAAAATGTGGATATCTATGTATATGGGATAAGATGAGTCTGCGCTGAACATCTCTATCTTCCAGCCTTTTTCCTTATCCTGTTTTCACATGAACCTTATCCCTTTCGGCATTTCCCCTACTTTCTCAGTGAACTTATCCGGCCAGTCCTTTTGTTCGCATCCTTTCTGCGCAAGGAAGGTACTTGCCCATCTTTCAAGCCCGATACCGGAGCAGCCGCTCCAGACTTCCTTCCCGGACTGCGACTTCACGTTGAAACCCTTTGGATACTTGTCACCATTCACGCTCAGGTTCTGGAACTCAAGCCACTCGCCATCCTTGCCGCGATAGGGCAGCGGCGCCTCAAAATCGATGGTGCCCACTTCTTTCTGTCCTGCAAGCCCGGTAAGACCTTCCTGCGCCATGAACCAGGGCGTGACCCATGCCATCCTCCACTCAAGGTCAAGAATGTCGTTGAATACATGCTTATAGCGCTCCTGCATCTTCTTTGAATGGTCAAGTATCTGCTCAGGCGTGCCTATGAAAACAAGCTCAATCCTGTGGAATTCATCAACCCTTTCCATGCCGTGTATGCCGCCGCTCTCGTACCTGTGCGAGGTGCCTGAACGGTCAAACACTGTTATCGGGAACGAGTCGTCCGCGATTGTTTTTCCCTGCATGAAAGGCCAGAACGACGGGCACTGGGCATAACACATGGCGCCGATAGGTTTATCGATTTTCTCCGAAATCAGGTCAAGAGGAACTTCGAGCGTGACTTTATAGTTATCAATTACTTCCTCCCAGAAAAGCGGGTCTCGTGTCTTCGGCGGGCATATGTAGTATATCTCAGGATATACGCCCTTTGCATGTCCCGAGTGCTTGAGCACGTCCCATGTGTCGAGCTTGGGGAATATCATTTCCACGTATCCGAGAGGCTTGATTACTTCTTCCAGAACTATCTCTTCAAATGCCCTGAAAATACGTGTCATCTGGGGACCGTGTATCCACTGCCCCCGGCTTGCGCCGCGCTTTATCCAGCCGCGCTTCTCTGCTTCCACTGTCGGGTCGGCTGTAAATTTCATCTCTTTTTTGGGGCTTTCCCAGAGAAGGCTCCAGTGTTCGGCTTTACCGCCAAAACCCTGCGCTGCGATTTTATCCTCGATGAGTGAGATTATCCTGTCAGGGACCTTGTTCTCAAGCTCTGCCTCGCCGACATCAAGAGAGAGCGTAATCGTGCCGTCGTCGAACTCAATTCCCTTTACATAAGGTATTTTAGTCTGGCGCAGAGCCTGCTCTGAAGGCAGCCTGACAATGAATTCTTCCACTTCAGCGCCCCTTATACCGATTTTGTGCCCTTTGCCAAGCACGCCTGCAAGCGGTTTGCGGAGGCGGATGAACGCATCATGGGCGCGCAGGTACCTGTCTGATTCGATGTCAAAAAAGATACTGTTATCCCTGACATCCCATCCGATGATTTTAGCCCCTCTTCCTGCGGGTACGCCTTTTTGCAGGATTGTGGTTTTTGCTTCTTCGATGAACTTTTCTATGTCGGCGCGTGCGGCTGTGGCGTCGGCGCTTGTTTTGAAGCTGCCTTTGAGGTGGAAATAGGGTTCCATGATTTCAGTCCTAATTTGAAATATTTATGATTATGTCTTATTTAATACTTCATCAAGATTAATACCATTAATGCGGGGGATGGGATTTGAACCCACGAATGCCTGCGCAACAGGATCTTAAGTCCTGCACCTTTGGCCGCTTGGTTACCCCCGCGTGGGGACAGGTTAAATATCCCTCGGATTACTTTAAACTAACGTATTATTCGGCATGATTATGTAGGATTCATTTCAATTATGACCTATGCCTCAGCCCTTCGTCACATTCTCGCGCAATGTCTTCATCCCGCTTACCAATGTTTGCAGGAATAAGTGCGGATATTGCGGCTTCAGGCGGGATATCGGGGACGGCGGGGCAAAACTGCTATCGCCCGATGAAGTTTCGGCCATACTTTCAGTAGGCGCGCAGGCAGGCTGCTCTGAAGCTCTTTTCACATTCGGTGAGCGCCCGGAAGAAGTCGAAGGCTTCAGCGCGTGGCTTTCCGGACTGGGATATGACAACATCATAGATTATCTTGTTGACCTGTGCAAGCTTTCGCTCAAAATCGGTCTTTTACCCCACTCAAACCCCGGGATACTTGAAAAAAGAGAACTTGGAAAATTAAAACCGTTTAATGCCAGCATGGGGCTTATGCTTGAAACTGCGGGGACAGTCAAAGCCCATGAAGGCTCTTGCGGCAAGATCCCGGAGGCACGCATAAAAACCATCGAATACGCAGGAGAACTCAAAATCCCATTCACCACAGGGATCCTGGTCGGCATTGGTGAAACTTGGGACGACAGGCTTAGCTCCCTAAAAATTATCAGGGATATCCACGAAAAATCCGGACATATCCAGGAAGTGATAATCCAGAACTTCATCCCCAAACCCGATACAAAAATGGCTTCCTCTCAGTCGCCGGGAATGAACGAAATGTTAAAAACTGTCACCGCTGCAAGGAGAATACTTCCCGAAGATGTGGCCGTACAGGTGTCGCCCAACCTTATCCGACCCGGAGAACTGGTCAGGTGCGGCGCTTCGGACCTTGGCGGTATCTCGCCTGTAACGATAGACCATATCAATCCTGAATCGCCGTGGCCAGATATTTTGCAAATCCAGGCTGATGTGGATGTTCCTCTCCGGGAACGGCTGCCGATTTATCCGCAATTTGTGAAGAAAAGATGGTACAGCGACGAGATTGCTCCGCTTATTCAGAGGCTTTGCGACGCAGAAGGATTTCGGAAAGCATATAAATAAGTATAGTGTAAGGACTGCAAAATTCTGGTGATATTATACATAAATTACAGGGCATCCAGGAATTGCGAAGCATCCAGGACGATTACCTGAGCCGGGCGGAGGCGGGTAAGTTCACGACCGAAGATGCGCTGGCACTTTACGATGAACCTTCGTTTCTCTTTTCCCTTGCGGATAAGCTTCGCAAAAAATCAGTCGGGGATGACGTAACCTATGTAATTAACAGGAATATTAATTTCACAAATATGTGCATCGGGACATGCAAATTCTGCGCCTTCAAGAAACAGGACGGGTATATCATGTCCATCCCTGAAATTCTTGAAAAAACAAAAGCTGCGGTTGATATTAATGCCACCGAGGTATGTATCCAGGGCGGGCTTCTTCCGGACTGGGATATTTCCAATTACTGCGAAATCCTGGAAAGTATAAAAAATGAATTCCCACAATTGCACATCCATGCATTTTCTCCCATGGAAGTATTCCATGCTGCGGGGAACAGCAATTTGAGTATAAAAGAAACATTATCATGCCTTAAAAAATCAGGTCTTGGCTCAATGCCAGGGACTGCTGCCGAGATACTCGCTGACAGGGTAAGGGAAGAGATTTGTCCTGATAAACTCACCACACATGAATGGATCAATGTGGTCAGGACAGCGCACAGGACAGGAATTCCAACGACAGCCACAATCATGTACGGGCATATCGAGACTTTGCGGGAGAGGATTGAACATATCCTGACCATCCGCGAGCTTCAGAAAAAAACAGGAGGGTTTACAGAATTTGTTCCGCTTCCTTTTATGGCGCTAAACAATACACTTGGGACAGGAAAGCAGGTTTCCCGCGGGGTTGAGGATTTGAAATTACATGCGCTTGCAAGAGTATTATTGTATCCGAATATCAGGAATATCCAGGTAAGCTGGGTGAAGCTCGGAAAGAAACTGGCGCAGTCGGCCCTTGATTGCGGCGCGAATGACCTTGGCGGGACATTGATGGAAGAGAAAATATCAAAAAGCGCTGGAGCCACAAGCGGCGAGTACATGGCGCCTGCGGAGTTTGAGCGCCTGATAAGGGAAATAAAACGTGTGCCAAAGCAGCGGGATACGCTATACAGGCATATTTAAAAAGATGGGCCCGCGGAGATTCGAACTCCGGATCCCCGCCATGTAAAGGCGGTATCATAGCCGACTAGACCACGAGCCCTGCGATGGGGTAAGATGTTGTTTGGGGTATATAGGTTTTTTTGGTTGATGAAAAATATTAGCCTCGGAGGCACAGAGAACACAGAGAAATAATAACTCTGTGACCTCCGGGTCTCAGTGGCTATTTTATTTTATGTTTTAATAACACTACACAATTTTACACCCATTGGTCGCACATTTCACAAATCATTAAATATCCCGCTGTCCATTCTAATGCCTGTTTTATGGCGTCCATAAAAGAATTCTCACTTACCAACAACGAAAAAAAGGTCTTGCTTGCACTCTCAAAAAAAGATAAATTCACTCCCGAAGACCTCACCTTGGCATCAGGACTCAGCATCGAAGCCGCCATGCAGTCCGCGTTTTTACTCGCTGAAAAAGGACTCTGTGAGGTAACAGAAAAAGTCACAACGATATACACGCTAACAAAGGAAGGCGAAACATACGCGCAGATTTCGCTGCCAGAGCGCCAGATAATCAATTCAATAAAAGCACCTCTTTCGCTTTCGGAATTAAAAAAGAAATTCCCGCCGCAGATGGTGGGCATTGCCCTTGGCTGGCTAAGGAAGAAAAACTGGGCAAGGATTGAAGGTGAAAATATAATCCCTTCAGGGAAAGCGGAGGTGGGTGAAGATGAGAACATACTTACTAAACTCAAAAAAGGTCCGCTTTCAGAACTCGGGGATGCTGTCAGGGACCTCATCAAGCGCAACCTTGTCGAAAAAACCGAGAAAAAGACACGGCTCATAATTATAACGGCAGAAGGAAAATCTCTCGCTGCCGGCGGATTGAGCATAGAAGAGGAAATTGCCCAGCTTACCCCGACTATCATTGCAAGCGGCTCATGGAAAAACGCAAGGATTCGCCCTTACAACATCCATACGCCAATAAAACCCGTTTACGGCGCGAAACTCCATCCATACCAGCGCCTCATCAACGAGATGCGCTCGATTTTCCTTGAGATGGGGTTCACCGAGATAAAAGGCGATATAGTCCAGAGCTCGTTCTGGAATTTCGATGCGCTTTTCCAGCCGCAGGACCACCCCGCGCGTGAGATGCAGGACACTTTCCATCTTGCTACCGAATGCGACATACCGGAAGAATACATAGCGCCTGTAAAAGAAATGCATGAAAAAGGCGGCGGAATATCAAGGGGCTGGGGCGGTAAGTGGAGGGAGGATATCGCGCGTAAGCAGGTGCTGAGGACGCATACCACAGCGGTCACGATAAAATATCTCACAGACCATCCGGACCAGCCTGTTAAAGCCTTCTGCATCGACAGGGCATACAGGCGCGAGGCTATCGACCCAACGCACACTCCTGAGTTCGAGCAGCTTGAGGGCGTGGTGATGGATAAAGGCGTGAGCTTCAAGAACCTGCTCGGTTGCCTCACCGAGTTCTATCACAGGATGGGTTTTGATGAAGTACGCTTCAGGCCCGGTTATTTCCCATATACCGAGCCGAGCGTGGAACCCGAAGTATATATCGAGAGCAGGGGCAAGTGGGTTGAGCTTGGCGGCGCTGGCGTATTCAGGAAAGAGGTCACGCTGCCGCTTGGAATCAAGTATCCTGTGCTTGCATGGGGGCTTGGGGTGAGCAGGGTGGCGATGCTGCGCCTGGGGCTCAAGGATTTGAGGGAGCTGTACCAGAGCGATATCGACTGGCTGAGGAAGAGTACGGTGCTTTAAAAGGGATTGGGAATATGAATTTATTACTACATCTCAAAGAGTTTGCGGATGAAATTGCAAGAGAAAAAATTGAGATATACAATGAAGCTAGCATTCAATATGAGTTGGCTATTTACCTCAGGGGTGGTTTAGACAATAGATACAAGATTCAACTTGAAAGAAACATTGATTATTTCAATCCCTACAGTGGAAATTATTTAAAAAAAGAGATGGATATTGTTATTTTCACTCCAGATAAGAAGGAGAAACAATGCATTGAGTTGAAATTTCCCACTCAGGGTCAATACCCTGAGCAGATGTTTAGTGCATGTAAAGATGTAAGATTCTTAGAGCAATTAATGAAATCAGGTTTTAATGAATGTTATTTTATGATGTTTACTAATGACCCACTATTCTACATGAGTAAGGGTGATAACGGCATTTACAAAATGTTTAGGAGTGAGAAACTGATCAAGGGAGAGGTTAGAAAACCAACAGGAAAAAAGGATGAAGTGCTACATATCGATGGAGAATATAAGATAGAGTGGCGAACTCTAAAAGACAATCTAAAATGCTTTACTATTGAGGTGAAAACTTGAACCAGCAGGCTTTACATCGCCTAACACAGCATAAAAGGTTCGTGTCAAAAGCGTACTTCATTACGACACCGGCATATCCTTTTTGCCTGCTCTGTCAAGATTACGTTCAAATATCAGAGAGTTCTTGAGAGTACCCGCAGCAACCTTTTTTTTCTGAAGGTCATACACGCTTCCTTCATGTTTTGTCAGGATGAGCATATTATCCTTCATACCCAGAATCAATTTATCATGCGGATGAATCCCGATTTTTTCACAGATTTTGTGAGGCAACAGTATTTTTCCAGTTTCATCCACATCCACGATTTCCGGTTCAAAGCTCATATATCGATATTAAGATAAGGGAATATAAAAATCTTGAGGTATGTTCCATTATACCATCATAACAAGTCGAGTAACAATTATGCGTGCCACACAAAACACATCAGTTATTTTAACTCAGCATTATAAAAGTTCCAGTTCTCTCAGCTTCTCCCTCGTCGGCACCCCATCCTCATCCCATCCCCTGAGACCATAATACTCATCCAGCGCCTTCTCAAACTCAGCCTTATTAATCCCGCCGCTCTCAAAAAACCTCTCAGGCAGTGTATCATCCTTTCGTGAAAATCCTGCCCCGATATTAAACAGCCGCTCAAGGTTCCATATCCTCTCACCGCATTTGCGGAACTCCTCGGTAGAATAATCCACACCTGTCGCCGCGCTCAACATGTTAGCAAACTCCACTTCCGATATCGAAAACGAAGAGAATATGCACAGCACGAGCGAATCAAGTGCTGCCGTCCCATTCTGGAATGCCTGCACAAGCCCTGCCTTTCCCGAAAAAGTCTTTGGTTCGACCTTTATGGGCTTCCCAAGAACCTCGGGCGCTATCATGTAGGCGCGCAGGTGGCATCCTCCGCGGTTTGAAGTGGCGTAGGCAAGCGCCATTCCGAAGACACCCCGCGGGTCATAACCAGGAAGCTCAAGCCCCTTGACCTGCATCCCGACATCTTTATTGCGCGATTTTGAAAGAGCCTTTGAACCCCTGCCGAGTTCCTCCCCGACCCCTTCTTTTTCGCCTATTTTTTCAACAAGCCCTGACAATTCTTTTATGTCCCCGCCCATTATTTCAGCATAAGCAGCAATCGTCGAACCCGAGGATATGGTATCCATGCCGTAGTCGTTGCAGAGGCGGTTGATTTTGATAATGGCTCCAATATCCGTGTTGTTATTATCAGGCCCGTATGCCCACAGTGTCTCATACTCCGGGACCTCATGCCCCTCAAATGCGCCGCTTTTTATGACGTGCTTGCATGCGATTGTGCAGTTATAGCAGGCGTTGCCTTTAATATCATAATTTTCTTTAATGAATTCACCTGAAACTTTATCCATACCTGCAAACCCGCTTTTTCTGAAATTCTGTGCAGGCAAGAGCTTCATATAGTTCAGGAGATTTGCCATTGCTGAAGTCCCGTATGTTGAAAGTCCTTTCGATGCGCCAGCGCCTTCTTTCATGAGCCTGCCGGCTTCTTGCCGCGCTTTCCCAAATGCTTCCTCATCCGCAATAGCGGGTTTTCTATCACCTTTAACCACAACTGCTTTCAGCTTTTTCGAACCCATGACCGCGCCGAGCCCTCCCCGCCCGCATGCATGGAAGTAATCGTTCATGACATTTGCAATCGGAACAAGCCGCTCACCTACGCGCCCGATGCATGCCACACGTCCCCGCGATGAGAGCATATCCGTGCATGCCCTTACGTTTTTTCCCCAGAGTTCTTTAGCATTGTGTATCACGATGTCGTCATTTTCGATGGAAATGTAAACTGGCTCCGGAGCCGCGCCTTTTATGATAAGCGCATCAATCCCTGCAAACTTCAGTTCTTTCCCGAAAAACCCGCCGCTGCTTGAATCCAATATTGTTCCGGTGAGAGGGGATTTTGAAACCATCACATGCCTGCCTGACAACGGCGCAAGCGTCCCTGTAAGCGGACCGGTTGTGAATACCAGGAGATTTTCAGGGCTTAGCGGGTCTATTCCCGGCTCAGTATTATCGTAATACAGCTTTACTCCCAGTCCTCTCCCGCCGATAAAGGAACGAAGAATATTGGAATCACTCTTCGTTTCCCTGATTTTGCAATCTGTTAAATCGATTGTTACTGTTTTTCCGGTCCAGCCATGCATATGATTAAGAAGAAGGTTTTTTGTAATAAATATATGGATTGGATTTCAATTATCACCTTTAGGATTGTGACGAAAAATATTAGCCACGGAGGCGCAGAGAACACGGAGATATTATAACTCTGTGCCCTCCGTGTCTCGGTGGCTATTTTACTTTTTGATTTAACAAAGGAATTTACACTCACCACCTTTAGCAATTCTTAAATATCTCACTGCTTATTTGAAATGAGAGTTATCAGGTATCTTGAAATTCCAAAGAGAATCCAAATGCACAGCATGAAACATAATTACTGGGGAGGTAAACCAATATCTCCCATCCCTCTTTCTGACAGCATGACGATTACTCAACTGGTTGATGAGGTCTTTGACGGCATGGGTTATAATGCAAAACGGCTGGCTGAAGCATGCCATCTTTTCAAGACCATGATAGACGATAACTCAACTGTATGCCTGACGCTTGCAGGAGCCATGACTCCCGTGGGAATGGGCGGCGGAATCATCAAAATGATGGAGAAAGGTTTTATAGACTGGATTGTCACGACCGGTGCAAACACGTATCATGACCTTCATTTTGCATACGAACTGCCCGTTCACCAGGGGGATTATTCTGTGGACGACAACGAACTGGCTGAGCACGACGTGGTGCGTATCTATGATGTGTATATCGATATGCAGCGCACGCTAATAGCCCAGGATAAGATAATACAAACGCTTACCATGGAAGCTGTAAAAAGGAATAAGTTCCCTGAAAAATACTCAACCGCATATTATTATAAGATTCTTGGCGACGGGGTGCTTGAGACTTCAAAGGCTCCTGAACGCTCATTCATCGCTTCAGCTTCAAAACTTGATGTCCCGGTCTTTGTTCCCAGTTTTGCCGACTCATCGGTCGGGATGGGGACAAGTTACCTTCCAATCATGGCAGATGCAGATTCAACGTCAGGGCAGCTTGACCCTAAGTCTTTCATAGACCCGAGCCCCACGATGGACGTACTTGAAAGCGCTGCCATCGTTCACGATAGCATGCTAAACGATACTCCACGCGGCGTGCTTGAAGTGGGTGGCGGCGTGCCCAAGAATTTCCTTCAGCAAACAGGTCCCATGATTTCACAGATAATAGGGATGGAATGCCCTGGTGAGAACTATGTAGTGCAGGTGACCGTTGACCGCCCTGACGTGGGAGGACTTTCAGGCGCTACGATAAACGAAGGAAAGTCGTGGGGAAAGATACCGAAAGCCGGGGAAGGAAATGTCATCCCGTATATTGATGCGACAGTCGGCGTTCCGATAATTTTTGCGTATGCGCTTGAGAACTGTAGGCCAAGGAAGCCCAGGAAGCTGGGTATTAAGCTGCCTGAAATAACACAGGAATTGATAAAAGCTGCGAAGAAGAATGTTGGAAAATAGTATCCTGAGTGCGTAACCGCATTTTTTTAACTTGAATTCATTTTTTAAGTTCAATATACGCCTTTGTCTCCCCGGCCTCAAATGACACGTTCTGGGAACCGCATCTTACGCAGACCGCCGAGCCTATCAGTCCTTTATTTTCCCTGAATATCCCCACAGCATAGTGCTCCACACCGTATTTCTCTTTCATCATTTTATCCAGCCATTCTTCCTCTTTTCCGGGTACAGGGCATCTTGATAACAAAAAGAACCTTTCTTTGAATTCCTCATAATTTTCGCAATCCAGGCATTCCCCAGGTCCGAAATTTTTCAGCGATTCCTCTATTTCCTGTAAGCTGCCAAGCTCTTTGCGGGAAATTTCCTTTATCTCGATTAGTTTTTCCTCTTTAATGTCGTCTAATTTCTGTGATGCCACAAGCGCTTTTCTTCCTTCGTCATGGCGTTTTTCAAGAAGGCATATCTCACCGCATACCCGAAGCATCTCTTTGGTCGGGGTTTTATTGGCTAATTCATAAGCTTCCAGGCCGGGAGTGGTCTGCCCGGTATTGAAACATTTATCGCCGCAGATAATGAGTTCTTCCTCAGGCGGCTTTTTATTAGCCAGTTTGTAAGCTTCAAGACCGGAATAGAATTGTCCTTCTTTAAAACACACGCTGCCGCAGATGATGAGTTCTTCAACAGGCGGATTCTCTTTAACGAGCTTGTAGGCTTCAAGACCGGGATTGAGTTTTCCCGTCAAAAAGCAGTTCCTTCCGATTATGATGATTTTCTCCCTTGGAAGGGGGATGCCAATAATTTTGGAAGCCTCATTTGCAGAATATATCCGTCCCTCGTCAAGATATTTATTGATGTAATTAATAAACACTTCTTTTGGAAGTTCGATCCCGGCGGCTTTTGAACCTTCGATAGCCTTGGAAATCCATCCATTTTCAAGATATTTGTAAATGTAATTTTTGAGTTCCTCTTTTGAAAGCTCAATTTTGGAGATTTCGGAAGTTTCAATGGCTTCGGACATCCGCCCGGCATCAAGGCATTTTTTAATGTATGAAAGAACCTTTTCATCAGTCATTTCTGTTTGTTGTTTTAGTATGGGTTATAATAAATCTTCTCATGAATGATTTCAAAAAGCAAAGTAGCCACCGAGACACGGAGGGCACAGAGTTATAATATCTCCGTGTTCTCTGCGCCTCCGTGGCTAATATTTTTCTCAGATTTGCCAAATTCCCTTGCACTCTCAAGCGCCCCGCATCTTGTTCCTTCCAAGGTTATGACCTTTCCTGAGATGCTGCCTTTTTCTATGACCAATTCGATTGCAGAGGGCTCTGATAATCTTGGGGACGTGGGGCTTCCCGGGCAGGCAAGAAGCACATTGGATTTATCTATAACAGGTTTATGGATATGGCCGAAAATCAGTACATCAACCTTCATCTCTTTTGCCAGATACCATGCGCCTGTTGTATCCTGGATTGACAGCGCAGCCTCATGGATTATTCCAAGCCTGAGACCTTCAAGCTCTATGATTTTTTGCGCCGGGAGCAACTGTTTCAATTCTGGCTCATCCATATTTCCGTGGACGGCCTCAAGCCTGCATATACCCGAAAGTTCATCATACGCCTCTTTCGTTACAAAATCACCTGCATGAATTACGATATCAGCGCCCTTGATTAACCTGACAAGCTCAGCCGGAATCTGCTTCAGGATAGAACCTTTGTTAATATGCGTATCTGAAATGGCGATAATCTTCATGCGTATCCGTAATCCATGTAGTTTAATTCTTTTTTGAGGCCGGTAAGCAGCATTTTGTATGTTTTGGTTGAAAAATCAAGCCAGCCCTTGAAATCTGAATTTAATTTTTTCCCGATGGCATCTTCCTTGTCGTTCTTGCTTGCCTCGGCATATTGCCTGAAGTCTTCTATGTTTATTTCCATATACCAGTAAAGTGCGGTCTCTGCATAGGGTTTCGGTATAAGCGGGGAATGCCTGGAAATCTTAAGCATGAGTTCATTTTCCAGGGCAAGCTCATCCGACGTTATACCCGACCTTTCAATCGCCTTATGAAGCGTCTCTTTGCTTATTTTTCTTTTTTCCTCAGGAGAGAATTTCCGTATGCCGCTTCTCATATTTTCCTCGTATATCTCTTTTTGCAGCAATTCATGAAAAAGCGCATATTTTATCATGGTAACGCTTGCTTCTTCTAAATATTCCGTGTTGAAAGTTATTATCGAATACCATGAACCGAGGTAATATCGCCTGTTCATGGCGAGCGCGTAATCAAAAACGCCTGGCATGGGCGCAAAGATGCTTTGCGAGAACACAACCGCTTCGGTTGAAAGAAGCAGGATATTCGGGGGCGCAAGCTTCCTGACTGCATCAAGACCTTCTGTCCCATAAACAGATTCAGGTTTTTCCAGATACTGCTCGTTGCGGGTGATTATGCTTTTCATCTCTTCAGGCTTTAACTGGTTTAATGCAAAAGCTACATCATAGCTTGCGGATTTTATCCAAAGCGTGTATTCTTCCTCGAATTTTTCTTTTGAAAGCTTCTGCATACCTGATTAATCGTAACCGGGCAATAAATAGTTAGTGGGCTGGCATGGTCGAATTTTAACCCAACGCTGTACTTTCCTTCTGCAACAAGTGAGTTCAATACTGAAAAATTACTCAGAAAGAACTTTTTGACACATAAGTTCGGAGACCGTTATCTGCGTGCTCCATTTAGGGCGCAGGGCAATCCTAATGATAGCTTTGATGGTATTGTATATTCTGATAACTATCAATACGAATTGAAACGATCTAAGAAATGAAACTAGCTATTTTTGTTGCTTGCAATAGTATTATTAATCAATATTAACATGATGACAGAATAATGAAAATATTCTTTAGTTGGTCTGGGTCTCAAAGCAAGAAGGTTGCTGAAATACTTAGGGATTTTTTATTGTTTGTCTTTCATGATATTGACCCTTGGATTTCTTCAGAAGATATTGGGAAGGGTAAAAGATGGTCATCTGAGATAGCACAGGCACTTGAAGATGCAAATATTGGAGTTATTTGTCTAACTAAGGAAAATTTAAACCGTCCTTGGCTTCTATTCGAAGCAGGAGCATTATCAAAAAGAATAAAAGACTCATTAGTATGCACTTTTTTATTGGATATTGAGGAAGCTGACATAATCAACAGTAACCCATTATCACAATTTCAACACACAAAAAATTCAAAAGAAGATGTATTCGCTTTTTTAAAAACTATTAATGAAGCTTATGGAGAAAAAAAACTTGATGATGCAATATTAGAACCAACATTTGAAAAATGGTGGCTTGATTTTGAAAAAAAAATCTCATTAATCCCATCTTCTCCAAAAAAAGAAAATGAGCCTCCTGTTAGGAAAGACAGTGAAATATTGGCAGAAATTCTTGAAACTGTTAGGAATATAGAAAGAGAAAGGTCATTAATTAAATCGTCACCAACCCCAGAGAAATTTCATACCAAAGTACTTAATATTATTTCCCAGGACAAATTATTTGAAATTATTTCTACGCGGATAAATGGTATAGTAATACCTAATGGAGCATATATTAAGATATTAGAACCTGTTAAAGAGAGACAAATTCGAGTAGTCCTATCAAAAAGATTAGATGAATTGACATATTCTAAAATATTTGACATGCTTCAACATGATTTCGGAATTAATGGTGTAACATGGATTTAAGCATAATCTTAGTAGTCGACTCTCAGCTATTGGGCAGGTTCAAGCAAATCATCGCCATTTGAGCAGTCACAAACCCGTATAAAATATATTGCACATTAGGATAACTCCCAACACCAATTGAACCAGTCTCATAGTTCGGAAGTATTTACTATATTGATATTTTCATAACCCTTATCACAGATTAACGATATTTATCGCTGTATGGTGCGCATAGGCGGTCTTGAACTTGAAAAGTCAATAGTGGCGGTTATTGGAAACGATCCTCTTAATTGCGCCAAAAAAGCAAAAAAGCTCGGCGCGGATATATTAGAGGTAAGGATAGACCTCCTTGATATGGATGCACGCACCGTGCTTTCAAAAATAAAGAAGCTTGATTTGCCTGTTATCATTACAAACCGGATGAAGCAGGAAGGTGGGGCATGGGAAGGTAGCGAAGACGAGCGAATACAGACACTGTTATCTTTAATCCATCTGGCAGATGCCGTTGATATTGAGTTATGCGCTCCAGAACGCGATGCAGTTGTTGAAAAAGCAAAAGCTGAAGGAAAAACTGTCATCATCTCCACCCATGATTTCCAGAATACGCCTGAGCCTGATGTCATGGCAGGTATAATCAAGGAATCATTTGAAGCCGGCGCAGATATTGCTAAACTTGCAGTTATGCCGCAGACGCTTCTGGATGTTCTCCACCTGCTTGAGGTTACTTTACAGTCAGGCGGGAAAGTATGTACCATCGCAATGGGCAATACCGGCAGGCATTCGCGTGTTGTTGCCCCGATTTACGGCTCAGTCATGACCTACGGGTATGTGGACAAACCCGCGGCTCCCGGACAATTCAGAGTGGATGAATTAAAAGCCATTTTGAAATTGCTCTGAGACGGAAATTATTTAACTTTGCGCCCTTGGCGTCTTTGCGGTGCATGATTTCCACCGCAGAGGCGCAAAGTACGCAAAGAATTTGCTTACCATTACAGAAACAATTTTAACCTCCCGGATTAAGATTAATATAATGGCAATCGACCCAATCTGCAAGAAAACCGTTGACGAAACAACACCATTCAAATCCATATACAAAAATAAAGAGTACTATTTCTGCTCAGAGGAGTGCAAAAAGAAATTCGATGAGCTTGACAAAAGCGTAATCCGCGTCCGGCGCTCCCTGAAGGACAAGGAGAGGATATCATTCGGCAAGCTCAAGCGCGAAATCATCGAACCCGGCATCTGTACTCTCTGCGGCGCCTGCGTGGCAAGCTGCGAAGTGCTGTCAGTGGTAGACGGCAAGCCAACCCTCAAAGGGCCGTGCACTGCATGCGGCGTGTGTTACAACCAGTGCCCCCGCACCATAACCACCGAGTCAAGCCTTATCGGGAGCGTGCGCGATGTCTTTACTGCAAGAACATTACTTCCTGAAGTGAAAGGGCAGGACGGCGGCGTTGTGACCTCGATGCTGTTGTACGCGCTGGAAGAAGGTTTGATCGACAGTGCCGTGGTGACAGTGAAAAGCGATGATGAGCCCTGGAAACCCGTGCCGATAGTGGCGCAGACAAGGGAAGATATACTGCGCTCCGCAGGGTCTATATACGTCCATTCATTGACCATGGAATCGCTTATGAGCGCAGTAAAAAGAGGTTCACGCTCCATAGCTTTTGTCGGTCCGTCATGTAACATCGACGCAGTTCATAAGATGCAAAATTCCCCGTACGGGTTATTGCATATGTTCATGAGGGCGAATATACTGAAACTGGGACTGTTCTGCATGGACACTTTTTATTACGAGGGACTAAAATCATTCCTCGATTCAAAAAATATCCCGCTTTCCGCTGTAACGGAAATGAAGATTAGAAAAGGAAAATTCATGGTGAAAACGGATTCAGAACACATTTTCCCCCTGAACGACATCGATTCAATCCGGAGCGGCTCATGCACGGTATGCACGGATTTAACAGCAGAAAAATCAGACCTTTCTTTCGGGGGAGTAGGGTCAAATGAAGGTTACACTACAGTACTTGCAAGAACAGGCCTTGGCTATGAGCTTTTCAAGGATGCGGCGGACAGGGGATATATTAAAATCGAGCCTCTTGAACAGGCAGGTCTTGAGCGGGTTCTGCATCAGGCAAAAGCCAAGAAAGTGCAGATGTATATGATAAAGAAGAGAATTGAAACCGGGGCTGTGGGGCAAAGATAGCCTTTATATTTATAGTATATCTAACATATTACTTTTTAATAGTAGTTAGAGAGAATTTAAGATAACATCGAAACAAAACATAACTGGGAACATGAACGAAAGAATAATGCTGAGGGTCGCCGAAGCCCATCACAGGGATGTTGGCCGGGATATTGCAAGGATAGACCGCGATGTGATGGAGAAAATGGGTATCCTGAGCGGCGATATTATTATGGTCGTAGGGAAGGAAAAAGCATGTGCCATCGCCGGGCCGGGTTATCCAGAAGACCTGGGAACCGAAATAATAAGGATTGACGGGAACATCAGGACGAACGCCCGCGTGGGGATTGACGATAAGATTTATCTTCAGAAATCCACGCCACAGGTTGCAAAGCGGGTGGTTCTTGCGCCCACGCAGCAAATCAGGCTTGTAGGTGGCCCCCAGTACCTGCTTCGTCTCCTTGAAGGAAGACCCGTCACCAAAGGCCAGCACCTCCGGGTGGAGACCGTGAGCAACCCGTTATCGTTCATCGTAATATCAACCCAGCCGCCCGGCCCTGTCATTGTAGCGAGGAACACGAGCCTTGTCGTGAAAGAAGAGGTTATGGAAGAGCTGGAAATGCGCCCAACCCATCTTACTTATGAGGATATAGGGGGGCTGCGGCGTGAAATCGGGCTCATCCGCGAGATGATTGAACTTCCCCTGCGGCATCCTGAACTTTTCGAGAAACTTGGCATAGAGCCGCCAAAAGGCGTCCTGCTTCACGGGCCTCCGGGCACGGGCAAAACCATGATAGCAAAGGCTGTTGCGAACGAGACGGACGCAAATTTTGTTTCGATTAGCGGCCCTGAGATAATGAGTAAGTATTACGGGGAAAGTGAAAAGCACATCCGTGAAATCTTCGATGACGCTGAAAAAAACGCCCCGACCGTTATTTTTATTGATGAGATAGACAGCATAGCCCCGAAAAGAGAAGAGGTCACAGGCGAAGTGGAACGGCGCGTAGTGGCGCAGTTGTTATCGCTGATGGACGGCTTGAAAAAGCGCGGGCAGGTGATAGTTATTGCAGCCACGAACAGGCCCAATGCAATAGACGCTGCGCTTCGCCGCGGCGGAAGATTTGACCGCGAGATAGAGATAGGAATCCCGGACAGGATCGGTCGGCTTGAAATACTTCAGGTGCATACGCGGGGGATGCCGCTTGCAGAGGATATGTCAGAGGAAACGGGACTTCGCGAAATAGCCGACATGACGCATGGTTTTGTGGGCGCTGATATTTCATCGCTGTGCAAGGAAGCTGCGATGCATGCAATCCGCCTGATACTACCTAAAATTAATATCGAAGAGGAAATTCCTCCTGAAATCATGGAAAAAATAGTTGTGACAAGAAATGATTTCCAGAATGCGCTTCAGACTATCGAACCGTCTGCGCTGCGGGAAGTGTTTGTCGAAGTGCCTGCGGTGAGGTGGAATGAGATAGGCGGGCTTGAGCTGGCAAAACAGGAACTCATCGAAGCTGTCGAATGGCCTCTAAAATATCCCGAAGCGTTTGAAGCCATCCATACACAGCCCCCGAAAGGAGTGATGCTTTTCGGGCCTCCGGGCACTGGAAAAACCATGCTTGCAAAAGCCGTGGCTACGGAGAGCCAGGCGAATTTCATAAGTATCAAAGGGCCTGAACTCCTGAGCAAATATGTGGGAGAATCTGAGAAGGCGGTCAGGGAAACATTCAGGAAAGCCCGCCAGGCTGCCCCAACCATCATTTTCTTTGACGAAATAGATTCCATAGTTCCCCCGCGCGGCGCTTCATTTGATACAGGCGTTACCGAAAGGGTGGTGAGCCAGATACTCACAGAACTCGACGGCCTGGAGGAACTCAAGAACGTGGTTATTATTGCGGCGACTAACCGCCCGGATATGGTTGACCCGGCTTTGCTAAGACCAGGACGCTTTGACCGGTTTATATACATCCGACCCCCTGATTTAGCAGAGAGGGAAGCGATATTGAAGATTCACCTGAAAGGAAAGCCGTTATCAGACGAGGTCGATATAAAGGAGCTTGCCAGGAGAACAGAAGGTTATGTTGGCGCCGACATTGAGGCTATATGCCGTGAAGCTGCGATACTTGCTCTCCGGGAGTGCATAAAACCCGGTATGGACAGAGAGGATGTAAAGAGAGAAGCCCTTGAAATCAGGATTAAAAACGAGCATTTTGAAAAAGCTTTTAATATTGTGAGACCTACTCCGTGGGACTTAAAAGAATACGAAGCGATGACAAATTTTACAAAAACCATCGATAAGGAAAAAACAAAAAAAGGAAAGTAAAAATGAAAAAAAGAACGGATTTTGATGAGTTCCTGAAACAATTAGAAGAAGCCCTGGATAATTTCATGCAGGAAATCGATGATGTTGATATTCCTGAGAATATACCTGTTAATATCAATATTTCGATTAACCTGTTTCCGCTTATGATTCCGGGCGATGGGAATATTAGCTTCCGAAAACCCGCGAAAACGCCTGTGGATATACTTGAAACCGATGAAAAAGTCCATGCGATAATCGGGATTCCAGGAATGGAACTGAAGAATGTTAAACTTGCAGGTTCCGGAAAGCTGCTTGAAATTATTGCGGATAATCCTGAAAAAAGTGTAATAGATTCGATAGAATTGCCCGCAAGAGTCAATAAAACAGGCATGAAAACAGCATTGAAGAACGGAATTCTTGAGATTGTTTTTAATAAATCAAAAAAGGCAGGTAAGAGCGTCAAAAGTCAGTAAAGCTTTTAATCAGTGAATTCATGTTAAGGGGGTATTATGATTGATATCGCTCTCCCAAAAGGCAGTCTTGAAGAGCAGACTCTTCTTTTGTTCAAACAGGCAGACCTTGAGATAAGGAAGACTGACCGCGAGTATAACCCGACCGTGAAAGACCCGAGGATTCGAAAGGTCAAAATCCTCAGACCCCAGGAAATTCCAAAATATGTTGAGGAAGGTTACTTTGATCTGGGTATATCAGGCAAGGACTGGGTAATGGAGTCGGATGCCGATGTGGTTGAAGTAGCAGATATGTTTTACAGCAAAATGGGAGAGGGAATCGTGAAAATCATCGTCGCCGTCCCGAATGAGCGGGACGTCAAAACAGCAAAGGATATTAAACCCGGAAGCAGGGTCTCGACAGAGTATCCCAAACTCACGAAGAGGTTCTTCGATAAACTTGGAATCCAGGTGGATATCCGCTATTCGTATGGAGCAACTGAAGCAAAGGTTCCCGAGCTTGTGGATGTGATTGTTGATCTGACAGAAACGGGTTCAACGCTGCGCAAGAACGGTTTAAAAATCGTGGATGTTATTCTTGAATCAAATACGAAGCTCATTGCGAATAAGAAATCATGGAAAGACCCTGTGAAACGCAGGGAAATAGAGGAGATAAAAATCCTCCTTCAGGCAGTACTTGAAGCGCGCGGCAAGGTTTATATTGTTATGAATGTCCCCGAGTCCAAACTTGACGCAGTCGTAAACGGACTTCCTGCCATGAAAAAACCCACGGTATCAAAACTCTATAAATCTGATTATTATGCGGTGGAAACCGTGGTGAGCAAGAGCGAGATCAATATACTCATCCCGAAACTCAAGAGCCTCGGTGCAGAGGATATACTTGAGATGGATATTGCAAAGATTGTCCACTAATAAGGTATGTTCGTAATAACCACCCCCTCGCGCCTGCATTTAACTCTTATCGACATGAACGCCAGCATAGGGCGCGTTGACGGCGGCATCGGGCTCACGCTTGATGAGCCTGTTATCAGCATCAAAGCTGAAAAATCTGACACGCTAGAAATAACAGGGGGCAGCGAGCATCTTGAACGAATGAGAAACAGCGCCGCCTTGCTTCTTCCTGGTGGCGAAGGAATTCACATCAGCATAGAAAAGGATTATCCCTCGCATGTCGGTCTTGGCTCAGGGACACAGGCTGCACTTGCCGCTGGCATGGCTGTGAACATGATATACAATCTCGGCTTGAGCGTGTATGACCTGGCAATAAAAGTGGGCAGGGGCGGCACAAGCGGCATCGGTGTGGCTGCATTTGAAAACGGCGGCTTCATACTCGACGGCGGGCATAAATTCAGCGAGAAAAAGGCTTTCCTGCCATCAGCCGCTAGCAAACTTCCTCCTGCGCCGGTTTTATTGAGAAACGATTTCCCTGAGTGGGACATCGTGATTGCAATTCCTGAGCAGAAAGGAGCTTCAAGCAAAAAAGAGGTAAATATATTCAAGGAAAAATGTCCGATACCGTTGCGGGAAGTGGAAGGGCTCTCACATATTATCCTGATGCAGATGCTTCCTGCGCTAATAGAAGAAGATATCGTGACTTTCGGGAATAGCATCAACTCAATCCAGGAGCTTGGATTTAAGAAACGGGAAGTTGAACTCCAGCCTGTTTCTCTAAAATTGATGGAGGCGTTAAGAGATGGGGGCGCATACGGCGCAGGCATGAGTTCTTTCGGCCCAACAGTTTACGCATTCGGCGATGATGTGGGGAACCTTGGGAAAATAGCGAAGGAATTTTTGGGGGAGAAAGGACGGGTATTTACTACGAAGGCGAATAACGATGGCGCAAGAATAGAAAATAGTTGACTTAACATTTATCTATATTAGCCGATATGAAAGACTTTAAATTAATGTTTTATGAGGTAGCATAATCCTATGGTCGAATCAGACGCACATAAAAAATACGAATTCAAAAGGACGCTTGAGGCTTTGCGCAGCAAGCGCGGCAGAGGTACGGAACTCATCTCGCTGTATATTCCTCACGACAAGCAGATACATGAGGTAGCCGCACAGCTGAGGGAAGAATTCGGCCAGGCGTCCAACATCAAATCAAGAGTGACAAGACAGAACGTGACTGGTGCAATCGAATCGCTGCTTTCAAGGCTCAAGCTGATACCAAAAGCGCCCGAGAACGGCGTTGTGATTTTCTGCGGCGCTGTGGATATTGGCGCTAATAAAACCGATATGGAGACATACATAATCGAACCGCCTGACCCGCTTGTGTCCTACAAGTACCACTGCGATTCATCATTCCTGCTCACGCCGCTTGAGGATATGCTTCATGAGAAAAAGACATACGGCCTCCTTGTTCTTGACAGGCGCGAGGCGACTGTGGGTGTGCTGCGCGGAAAGCACATAGAAGTAATGGCGCACCTCACTTCCAATGTCCCTGGAAAACAGCGAAAAGGCGGCCAGAGTTCGCACAGGTTCCAGCAGCTTCGTCTAATTGCGATTAATGAATTCTATACCCGCATAGCTGACGCTGCAAGCGAAGTCTTCCTCGGGATTGACCAGAAGGATTTTGAGGGTGTTTTCATAGGCGGACCATCGCCCACCAAAGAGGAATTCGAAAACGGCGAATTCCTTCATCATGAGATACAGAAAAAAATCCTGGGTCTTTTTGATGTTGCTTATACTGATGAATCCGGCCTGAACGAACTTTTCGATAAACTTGGCGAGGCCCTGCAGAATGTCGAGGTAGTGCAGGAAAAGAAAATAGCTGAGCGTTTCTTAAAAGAACTGGTTAATGATACAGGCCTTGCCTCTTACGGGGAAGAGCAGGTCAGGAAGAACCTGCAAATGGGGTCTGTGGATACGCTTTTGCTTTCAGATCAACTCCGCAAAGTTCGCATTACCATAAAATGCGGCAACTGTGATTTTGAGGAGAAGAAAACCATCACTAAAAAACTCGGGGACGATGAATACCAGCCCGGTAATTGCAAGAAATGCGGGTCAAGCCTTAAAGTCGTTGAATCTGTGGATATCGTGGAGGAGCTCTCGGCTATAGCAGACCAGATGGGAACGAACACCGCTTTTATTTCAAGTGATTTTGAGGAAGGAAACCAGCTTCTTACGGCTTTTGGCGGGATAGCGGCTATACTTCGCTTCAAGACAGGTGTATAAGATTATCTCTTCTGGACTGAGTATTTAACAATTAAATCAATAGCAAGCCCTTTCAAGGAGTCTTCAGCATCACGCAGGGCTTCCTTTAAGTTCGCATTATCTATAATCTGCTGGATTTGGTCTCTTATCCTGATATAGCGCACATACTCCTCAACTGTGAGCTGGTTTTCATTATTTGTTTCTGTCGAAATCGAACTCATCGTCCTCGGATGAGATATATGCGAACGTCAGCAAAAAACGTATGTATTTGCTGTCAAAAAAAAAGAAAAAAATTTGTGTGATGTGAAATGTCACATCACATTAAACCTTACTGGCCTTCCATGAATGGGCTCTTGACGCCTGTCAAGACTGCCATTACACGTACTCTGCCTGTGAGCTGGTCATCGACTTTTGCTCCCCAGATAACTCTCTTTGTGTTGGGGACCTTGTCCATGATTAACTCGCCTGTGACCGCGACCTCTTCGAGTGTCAGGTCTTCG
>JAPMTY010000049.1 GCA_026552835.1 Candidatus Methanoperedens sp. | reverse complement strand
GATCAACCAGAGTTCTATTGTTATACACACTTGTTTGAAGTATTTAACTATCGGAATTTTAGGAGGAACTATTATATAAGGTACAATAGTTCCTTGTTAATTCCCATCTATCGATTGGAATTAACCGAACTGTCACGCCAACGTCGGACGAGAACCATCGTTCTTGTCTCCATTTCATGTATCATGGTTGGAAGACAGCCCTTCACATTCAGGTTTTCCCTACAATCTGGGCCGACGCCAAATATTAACCATGAATTAATATTGTGATAAATAACTCTTGTATTTTGCAATACAATTTTCCTGCTATCACACAGGAAACATACAATATGTTTTTTGCCGTATATATCTCTTTCCCTCGTATATGATTTTTAAACGAGTTAATTAATTATATACTGCCAAAAACCAAAACATTCACCGATTTCCAGAATCCTCTCTAATATATACAATTTACATGTATAATTAGTGTTTATCATCAGGCAATAGCCAAATGTTGGTCTTTATTTTCCCTCGCGTATGGTTTTTCGGTATACACAAGTTCATTACATATACCTGGCAAACTTAATTGCCGGGCTTCCCCCACTATCACACCATCGTATATAAGAGTTGCGGATACGCTCTTTCAAAAGGATTAATAACGAAGAAGAACCTGGGGGGTAAATATGTTTAAATTTGTGGAAAGGTGTTTAGCAACAAATGGCAGAAAAGATAGCAGAAAATTCGTATTTCACAAGATCAACCAGATTCATTAAATCTATAGGTTCATCACTTATTTTAGGCCTATCCGGTTCATTGAATGGCGGAGTTGCTTATAGTTATATAATATCGCTGGATTACCAATATTTTACCCCCGCAGATGGAATCATCGCGGGTTTGATCGGGGGCTTTGGTGTTGGAGCAAAGAACCTATTTTCCAGAAGTATATCTGAAAATGAAAACTACAATGAAGACATACCTTTAAAGAATATCGGAGAACATATTTTATTTGGTTTAATAGCCTTATTTCTCGGATATATTTTTGTTTTTTACTTTATAAAACTTCCCTCCCCGCATGGAGAGATCCTCCCACCTTCCGAACAGGGAATATCCCTTTACGAATTCTTTAAGCAAACATTGGGCCTGCCTGATATTACAGGAGCAGTTCTGGGTTCCATTTGTTCACTTGCCCCTTTGATTTTTAAGCAGAAGATCAAGGCGTTATTTAGTAGATTAAAAATTAACCGGGTTTACTGAGTTTCAAAATTGCTGCGGCAATATCCCCTTTTGATTCCTTAAGCGCATTCCTGGCATCGGCCTCATTCGATTTCGCCTGTTCCATAACAAGCTTCACATCTTCATCCGGTATTTTGATTTCACGGACAACTTCCTGCGGGGTTCCAATTATCTGGTAGGTCTTCATACCCCTGGCGTCCATTATCGAGACTTCTGCGTCCTTAAAAATAATATCCTTCTGCGGTGTGCGGATAATCACCTCTTCAACATTTTCTATCTCAGTTACGTCAATCCCCATTTGCTTCATCATCGAAGCCATCTTACGGGGATTTATGCCCCTGCCGAGACCCGGGAACATTCAGCTCACCCGCAACTACTGCATCCCGAACCGCATTTTGCCGCATTAGGATTATCTATGACAAACCCATTCCCATATTCATTATCGATGTAATCGATTTTGAATTCATCGATATCATCCTGAATGTCCTTATTGAAGAATATTTTTATCCCGTTACTTTCCGAAACAACATCTTCGTTTTTTGGGGACTTTTCAAGTGTCAGGCCATATTGTATTCCGCTGCAGCCAAAACCGGCTGCGAATATGCGTAATCCGTGGTCAGTCTTTTTTTCTTTTTCAAGCAATTGTTTTAATTCTGCTGCTGCAGCTTCTGTAATCTCTATCATTTGCTTCTCCTTTTTCTCTCTATGTTTTGGGTATATATAAAAATGTGGTATCATTCATGTTTTTAGTGTAAAAAAAGGCTTAAATACTAACAAAACGAGTTTATGGCGGAGGCTGATTATGACTCGAGAAGAATTATTGGAAAAGGTAAAGACTTCACGCCCATCCGTGACTGTTGTGGGCCTGGGTGGTGCTGGCTGCAATATCGTAACATGGATCGCTGACAAGAAACTAGCCGGCGGTAAAATAATCGGTGCTAATACGGATGCTTCGCATCTTAGCACAATGACAAGGGCAGATAAAATTATCCTGCTCGGTGAGAAACTGTGCAAAGGGCACGGCTGCGGTGGATTCCCTGAAAGGGGAGCTGAAGCTGCAAAGGAGAATTTAGCCGAAATAAAGGAAGATTTAAAAGACACAAATCTCCTGTTCCTGGTAGCAGGTCTTGGGGGAGGCTCTGGTACAGGCGCAATCCCTGTTTTTGCAGGCGTAGGAAGAGAGGCTGGCGCCCTCACAGTAGCATGTGTTACAATTCCATTCACAATTGAAATGACAAGGCGAGAAAAAGCGCGTGACGCCATAAGGTCACTTGCAGAGAACTGCGATTCAATAGTTGTCATTGATAACTCAAAACTCAGGGAAGTGGCAGGCAACCTGCCCCTTAAGGATGCGCTTGCAGTAGCGAATGCGCTTGTAGGTTCTTTTGTCAAGAACGTGACAGATACAATAACCCAGCCGAGCCTTATTAACCTTGATTATGCCGACCTTCGCGCCATAATGGAACGCGGAGGAATCGCCTCAATAGGAATTGGCGAAGGCGATGGCGCAAACCGTGTGGAGAAGGCGGTTTCGCAGGCGTTATCGACCCCTCTGCTTGATATAACCGATGTATCGTCAGCATATGGTGTCCTTATACACATCGTCGGAGGCGAAGACCTGACACTGGAAGAGGTAGCCGTTGTAGGGGAACAGATAATGGATAAGGTTCCGAACACGAAGCGTGTGATATGGGGAGCAAAGGTTGACCCGATGCTTACCGGTGCAGTGCGCGTGATGGCTGTGCTGACAGGAGTAAGTTGCCCGTTCCTCACCGGGGTAGCAAAACCCGCACCCGTCATACCGCAGGAAGTAGTTAAACCGATAAGAAAAGCAATGGAAGCTTTAGCAGAATCCTACCCGCACGAAACAATATCAAGAGCCGCTGTATTCAGTAAAGAAAAGTAGGATTTAATTCCTGCTTTTTTACCTTTTTTTATCAGATTAATTAAATTAACGATTGTAAGATGGCACAGAATAGCGAGAGAAGAGAATCTCGCAAGATTTAAATAAAGGAAACACCCTTCCGCTTCCGAGCGTTTTTGAGAGAACGCGAAAAAACTGTTACAATGTAGGAGAAGAAAAGTGGAAAAAATAGACGCTGTCTTCTTCAAAAACCCAACTTGGAGGAAGTATGAATCTTAGACAACCAAATGCGAATGAAGCGACGCAGACCTTTAATCGCTCAAAGAGCGTATCCCCTATGTCAGGGATATGCACCCGCTGTATAGATGGTTGCCGCGGCAACTGTGAAATCTTCAAATCCTCATTCAGGGGACGTGAAGTGATTTATCCGGGACCTTTTGGAAACATAACTGCAGGTGCAGACAAAAATTATCCTGTAGATTACTCCCATTTGAACATACAGGGCTACGCTGTTGGAGCATGGGGATTACCTGACGGAGAAGAACCCAATCCCGACACAGCGATATTCCCGAGAGTAAACACAGAGACCGAATACGGCTGGGATAAAAAAGTCCGCATGAAAGTGCCGATTTTCACTGGCGCTCTCGGCTCCACCGAAATCGCACGGAAGAACTGGGAACATTTCGCAGCAGGCGCTGCAATCTCAGGTATCACCCTCGTATGCGGTGAGAACGTGTGCGGCATCGACCCCGGACTTGTGCTTGACAGCAACAAGAAAATTAAGAGCTCACCTGAAATGGACCGAAGGATAACCACTTACAAGAAATATCATGAAGGTTTTGGTGAAATTCTCGTCCAGATGAACGTGGAAGATACAAGGCTCGGCGTGGCTGAATACGTTTCATCGAAACATGACCTGGATACAATCGAACTAAAATGGGGACAGGGCGCAAAATGCATAGGCGGCGAAATAAAAGTCAACAGCATAGAGAGAGCGGTTGAACTTAAGAAACGAGGATACATCGTTACACCCGACCCGACAGACCCTGCTATAAAGGTTGCATACAAGGAAGGAGCTATAAAGGAATTTGAGCGGCACTCAAGGCTTGGATTTGTCACAAAAGATGGATTCATGGATGAGGTTGACCGCCTGCGCGACCTTGGTTTCAAGAGAGTCACCCTGAAGACTGGCGCTTATTCCATGGTAGAAGCCGCAATGGCATTGAAATACTGTTCGGAAGCTAAAATTGACCTCCTGACATGCGACGGCGCGCCCGGCGGAACCGGCATGAGCCCGTGGCCCATGATGGAAGAATGGGGCATTCCTACATTCTATTTCCAGTCGCTGATGTACGAGTTCGCAGAAAAGCTGAGCAAGAAGGGCATGAGAGTACCGGATCTTGCCATGGCAGGCGGATTCTCAAGCGAAGACGGCGTGTACAAGGCGCTTGCAATGGGTTCACCGTACTTCAAGGCAGTATGCATGGGAAGGGCTTTGATGATACCCGGCTTTGTGGGTAAGAATATCGGCAACTGGATAAAGGATGGCGATCTGCCAAAGACCGTATCCGAGTTCGGAAGCAGGCCTGAGGAGATATTCGTATGCTATGAAGAGCTTGCCCAGAAATACGGCGATGACATGAAGAATCTCCCGCTGGGAGCCGTAGGCATTTACACCTATGCACAGAAGTTCAGGACAGGACTGCAGCAGCTCATGGCAGGTTCCCGAAGGTTCAATATTTCGACTATCGGGCGCCAGGATGTCATGGCTCTGACCGAAGATGCTTCAAAGGTTTCAGGCATACCTTATGTGATGAATGCCTACCGAGAGACGGCAGAAGCAATTCTGGATGAGTAAGTAAAAAGTAATCGCAGATACAAAAGATACAGGCTTATCTTGTATCAATATTAATCTGCGGTTATCACTTCTTTTTTTTATTGCAATTATTATACAGTTCAACATTTTCTAACGGATGCACAGGATATCCTAGTTTTATCCACCAACCGCGCTTGGTTTCAACTCTCCTCATAATGGTGGTTGGGCGTGGAAGAAATATGTTCTAAAACATAAGAGTTTTGTCCGAGGGGGGATTTCCACCCCCTAAATAGTGACAGAGGAGCAACCCGTAGGAGGTTTCGGGCTCGGACATAAGGCTTATAGTCATGATAATCATTATGCCTACAATATAACAATACGTGGGCATGTTATATATAAGGTTATCCGTCATTTTAAAAACAATGTTTTATAAAATCTAAAGTGGGATTTTAGTTTATCCGGGTTATCTATTTTTCCTTTTGTGGTTTTTTTATTTTTAGAACCCGGCTAAAAACAAAATCCCGAAAAGTATAAACAATGCCCCAGCGCCAACCCGGATTTTCGATAACGGCACTATTTCGCAAAGCTTTTTACCTGCAAGGATTCCAAGCAAGCTAATAAATCCCAGTGCAAGAACAGCGCCTGCGAATACCAGATAGGGTGAATCGTATTTTGCTACCAGAGTGATGGCTGAAAGCTGCGTTTTATCTCCCATTTCTGCGAGGGCTATCATACTAAAGGTAGAAATCAGCGGATTACCAGTAAGTGTAGTGGCATTTGTTTTATCTGCTTCGCAGCTTTTTTTTGATAATAATGTCCAAACCCCGAATGCCACGAATAATAAACCTGCAAATATCTTAATCAACTCAGGACTGACAAATTTAAATAGTGTATTCCCTACCAGCACTCCCAGCGCTGTTACGAGAGTGAAAGCAAATATAACTCCCGTGAAAACTTTGACCCTGTCGTATCCCGCAGACAATGCGATTACGGTAAGCTGCGTTTTATCGCCGAATTCTGCAAGCGCGATAATCCCGAAGGTTGTTAGAAGTGGGTTTATGTCCAAATCACTTTCTCCTCTCAAACTGTAGCAAATACAAATCCGGTCTCGGCGTTTTCCCCTCGCCTCTTGCGAATTCTGGATAACACCGGCTGCACAGCGTGCGCCAGTTAAGCGAAGCAACAATGGAGCTTCCCGGCACAAGCCTTGCGAATGTCACGGTTGGTTTCACACCAAGGTTTCCCGCCATTTCCTGAAGATACGGCCGTATCTGTGGCTCGAATACCTCAAGGTCATCCACCTCAAGCCCGCGCATGTTCGCGGTTATACCTGCGCATCCGCACGGCAGGGCAAACATATCAAGCTCGATTAAAAGTACCGGCCTGCCTATCAGTTTCCTTAATTTCTCTTCAAATCCCGCTCTGTTTTTTAAAAGTTCTGATGTTGTCATGCTTTCACCGAATATGTTTCCCATGGCATAAGTGCCTCTTGTTCCGTTCCGCCTTTTGTATAAACCTGTGCTACTTTCTTCGTAAGAGTCTTACAGTAACCGCATTTTTTACAAACCTTCTTGCAATTCATCCACTGCTTCTCAAGAACGCCGTCGAGGCTTTTATTGGGAATATAGAATAAGTCCTTTAAATCCTTGGGACAGTCCAGCAGGTCCATGAGATTCCCGTCATAGCTCTCATTATGGTATGCATTCACGCAATTCAATATCCAGTCCACAAAATGAGTCCTGCCGCCTATCTTATAAACATCAGTAATATCCTTATAAAGCTTGATATCCTCAGGTCTTATCCATGGGGATTTTATAATCAATTCAGGATTGTCAATCCTTAACTCCAGGCATTTATAGTAATAATAATCGTCCAGCACGTTGGGTCTTGGCTCGGGCCCGAAGGCGTGCGAGAAAAAGTTAAAATGGGCATACCTGAAAGGGCAGCGGTAAAGGCAGCCCTCGTTCACGAGAAGCTTAAGCTCACAATCCACAGAGTCGCGGATTGCATGAAGCACATCAAAATGCCGGTTTACATTCGAATCGACGACTATAGAATCAGCGCCCAGATTCTCAAAGAATTCCGCCTTTTGCGGCGAGTCCACGAAAGCAAGCACCGAAACAACCACACTCACATCGAACTCCCTTGCCATCATCTCAACAAGATACGGGTCAGCTACCACAATTGAATCGACACCGATATCGACTAATTTCTCGATATACCAGTGGTTTATCCTGTAACCCTCAGGCGTGAGCTGGCGCCCGCCCATGCAGCTTGAATTCAGAACCATTTCCATCTTCACGCCGTTCTTGTGGGCGTATTCTGTCTGCGCCGCGATGTCCTCAAGCTGCGGCGAGGCAAGATTGCTCCTGCCCGTGCCGATATAGTCTGGAGAGCCGGCCATGAATATGGAATATATCTTATCTTTTGCGGTCAATAATTCTTTAAGGCTGTTAATGTGCCCTGGCGAAGGGACAAAGAGCTTCATGGCTTTACCTGTTATTTGCAATCCTGATAAATGTTTTGCCGATTGCCTGCAATATCTATTTATCTTTTAAGTTCAATGATATTAAGTAAGGGAGATAATTATGAAATGCGAAATATGCGGTAAACCCACGACAAACATAAAAGGAATATGCGATGGATGCACGAAGATTATGGACAAGGTCGTAAGGGACGTCGGTCCTGAGGTCTGGAACAATATCGACGATTGCAAGTATATTTATCCGATGGTCAAACGGGTAGCGGAAGGAAGCCTTCGGACGCAGGACATTGTGAACGAACTCCTGAAAGGCGAAAGCGATTAAATCAGGATTTTTTTATTTTATTAACACAGCACTCGCGCAAGTTTTACGAAATGATAACTAGTACCATTAGTGATATACGAACTGTTTTCTAATTAATGTTTATCAATGTTTTTTGATAATTACTTTGATGCAGCCTTCCGATTCGCTTATTTCCAGAACTTCATGGTGATGGGTCTTGCACCATCCTGAAATAGTCTCTTTTCCGATTGGATCATCAATTACAACTTCCAGTTTTTCACCGGATGGCACCGTTTCCAGTTTTTTCTTCGTGTAGAATAACACAAAGGGGCAGACTTTGCCCTGAAGATTCAGGTATTCCATGAGAATCTCTATGATTGACGATTATATTAAATATTATCTGGCTTAGGGGAATTAGAGATTAACCTAAAATTCCCCGAGCGTTCTCTGTCCCTTATCCTCGACAAGATTGGCCACTCTTACCCCTACCCTTCGAAGACTGAGAGGATATTCTGCATGGAAGGCTGTCGCAAGATCAAGCGCTGTCGCTTTTATGGTATCCGGGTCTTTTGCAGGCGCACCCAGCGTATGGGTTTTTGTGCGGGTTTTAAAATCAGTAGAAATTGCCACAAAAGTAACGGATTTGAAGCTGAGTTTCCGTGCTTCCAATTTCCTATAAACCTCATCCGAAAGCTCATTGATAACTTTATGAATAAGGTTCAAATCCCTCGTATCTTCCTTAAGCGTGGTTATGCGCCCGATTTGTTCCGTGCCTTCACGTTCAACAACAGGCGAATCATCTATACCCTGCGAAGCCAGTTTTAGCCATACGCCTTTTGCCTGCCCGAATTCGCTGACGAGTTCGTCTGCGGACAGCTTTGAAAGCTCGCCGATGGTCTTTACTCCGAGTTCGTTCAATCTCTCTCCGGTTTTTTTGCCTACGCCTGTAAGGTCTGTGATTTTAAGGGGCGCCAGGAACTGCAGGATTTCGCCGGGTTTCACGACTGTCAGTCCATCGGGTTTCTGGAAATCAGAAGCAATCTTGGCAATGAGTTTATTCGGCGCAACACCGGCCGAGCATGTCAGTCCTACTTTTTGCCTGATTTCCTCTTTTATTCGCAGGGCTGTTAATTTCGCTTCATCAAAACCGGAAGCTGTGCCTGTGATATCGCAGAATGCCTCATCCACGATTTCCTGCTCAAGCGTCACGCAATGCCCGCGCAATATCTCCATTATTTCATCTGAGATGCTGCGGTAAAGTTCCATATTGACCGGCAAGAATATGGCATCAGGCTTCAGCTTTTTTGCGCGAGAAATGGGTATTCCTGCTTTTATCCCGAATTTGCGCGCCTCGTAATTGCTTGTGCTCACGGCGCCGCTGTCCCCGTCGCGCCCGGAATACACGCAGATAACAACGGGTTTGCCTTTGAGTTCAGGATGTTCACGCTCCTCACATTGGGCGAAGAAATAGTCCATGTCAACGTGGAGGATGATTCTTGAGTCGGGCATTAATATAAGAAATGGCTGTCGGGGAATATAAATCCGGCTTGCGTGTACTAACGTTTTTAAGGTTGAAAAGTTATCTTTTAGGTATTATGATACGTGGAAGTAAGCAAGCTGAGGATATGAAATCGCGTAAAGAGGGAACAATACCTCCTTTTCATCCGGATTTAAATTCAGAAAAGCATGTAAAATGTAAACATTGTGGTGAAACCTATAAGGAAAAAGAAATTAAGTGGGATCCAAAAAGTGGTAACTGGGTCTGCAAGCATCATCCCAAATGTGACGGCTCGGGCTGGCTTCCATTTTAAAAATTTGTTTTTCTGCTTTTCTTAGTGCCAGCGGATGGGATTAATCGGTAGTTAGTTTATTAAGAATATGGCAGAAGAAAAAAAAGAAAATAGAATAATTAAAATATTGAAAATGATTCATGAAGCTCTGTTTTCGCCTTCTCCGGACGATGAACTGTATAAACCATCAAAGTTATTACCAGGAATGGTTTTTTATTATTTGATTACAGTTATAGTTGTGATTGTGGTTATTTACCTTGTGTTAAGTTACATTGGTTTCGATTGGAGTTCATTGGGATTTTGAATAAAAGTGAGTAACTGCATAGAGTTTGAAACGGCTGACGAAAAGGAGGCGCTAACTGAAAGGAATTATATACAGATTCTGAGCGCCTACGACATCTATTTAAATAATCATGCATAAGTTATATTGAAATGGAAGCAGAAGAAATGCATGGCGAAACAGTGGAAATTAATGTTTTAAAGCAGATACAAAGCGACCTCTCTTTTATCAAGCAAAAAGTGAGCATAATTGAGGAGGAAGTGGATGCGATAAGCGGTGATATTCATGAACTTCGCCCTGAATACGTCAAAAAGCTGCAGGAAATAGAAAAAAAAGGCAAATTTATTTCCTTCAAAAATGTTGACGAACTGAGAAAGTCCATAGAGTCATCCGACCGGGTATGATGGTTTGATGTACGAAATTCTCATAGAGGAGAAGTTAAAAGAAACGTTCGGCTGGCTATATAAAAAGGATAGGAAACGCTACGAAATTTGCATGAAGAAGATTGAGGAGATTGTGATGGATCCTGAACATTACAAGCCTCTTAGATATGATATGAAAAACATACGCAGGGTTCATATCGCCAAGTCTTTTGTTCTTACGTTCAAAATTGAGAGTGGTGCTGTTCGTTTTCTTGACCTGGAGCACCATGATAAAGTATACAGATGATGAAAATTTATCTGCACAAATGATGACTTTCTTATCGTATTCGCTATTGAAGCTCTATCAGGAGTGGGATAACTAAAGAGGAGGGGCTGGCTGGTTTGAATGAGATGATACGCATGGGTGGGGGTGTTAGACTAAGCTGTATGCGGAGATGGTGAGGGTGGTGACGTGACAAACTACATTCAAACATTTCTAAATGTTAATAAAATTGCATAAAGTCCTATTTATAAACTTAAACAACATATTTATATAGACACGTGGCTCTGATAATAAGCAATGCAAACCGCCTTAGACATCATAGACAAATATATTGAATTAAAAGATATTCAAATAAAGTATACACCTTTTGAAGTCATAGAATTGGGGGTGGGAAAACTTGTAAAAGAAGAAGAAAATTCGGTAATATTAGATTTTACGATCGACCAATATAACATCGATAATTTAAAACATTCAAGCGAAAGGCTCATAGATATTGATGGAGAAAAATACGAATTTGAAATATTAAGTTTAGATAAAAATCATATTACAATAAGAGTCTCCGGATGTAGTGGTATACAAAATGAAGCAAAGCTGCTTATAGACATGAGCTTCATTTTTAAAAAACAGAAGGACGTACTTGAAGAGTTAAAAAGCGATAAATTCTCTATTCTCAGAGAGCAACTATTTGGAAACTATGAAATTAGAGGCGGCGAGAGAATAGAGTTTATTAATAAAAATGAGCAATTAAACAAGTCGCAAAAAGAAGCAATTTCGTATGCTATAGGCGTTAAGGATTTATTTTTGATATGGGGACCGCCTGGCACAGGAAAGACAACATTGGTTCCAGAAATAACGAAGAAATATTGCGACCTTTGGCAAAAAAACAATGCAGGACTCAAGATTCTATTATGCGCATGGACAAACACCGCAGTAGACAATGCAGTAAAAAAGCTTTATAAAGAAAACTACAATGTTGTAAGGTATAGGAACGGAGTTATAAGGTACGGAAAAGGAACTACATTAAACAAAGACGAGTATAAAGAAGTTTTATATGATTATCAGGAAAAAGAATGTATAGACAGAATTGAAAAAGAATATGCTTCAAAGCTAATGCCTCTTGAATCTACTAAAAGAGAGACATTACAGAAAATCAAATATTTTGAAACTGATGTAATAACGCATGAAAACGAATTATCAAAGTTGAGAAAAGAATTCAGTGAACAATTAAAGGCCTTATACAACCAAATGGATTTTTATATAGGGAACTTAAAAGAATCATTAATATCCCTTTTTCAAACTGAGATACCTCAAATAAAAAATCAAATCGTTACCTTAGAAAATGTCCTCGCAAATTTTGAGGTCGAATATAAAAATACAGTGAATTTCATCGAAGAACTTAGTAAAACAACTAGACAATATGAAATTGTTATAAATGATTCTAAAAATGAGATTAATAAATTAGAACAGAAGAAACTTGAGTGTAGAAATGTTTTAAAAGCTGCTGAAGACTATTTGTATTTCATAAAACAAAACAAGTGGAAATATATCGCTTACCGTGCGGGTGTTTATTCTTCCTCGTTTTTAATCACACTTGAAAAATATGGGCTACATAAAAAGGATTATGATACTGTTCTCCTGTACAAAAATGATGTAGAACAAAAGTTAAAAGTTTTAGATTTGAAGCAAAAGGAATCTATTATCAATAAAAGGAATAAGGAAGAACTGAAAATCGGAGCTGAAAGACTTTTAGATGAAAAAAGAAAAGTAAGAGAATCTTTAGAGATTAAACAAAATCAATTAAATGAAAATGTGAAAAATGAAAACAATAAATTAGATTTTTTATCAAATAATTTAATATTAATTGAAGGAATGAATTCTGGAAAATATCCAGATGTTGAAAAATATTTTGAATTAATCAACGACAAGGCAACTAAAGACCAATTGCTACAACTTCAAAAAAACATCAAAGAAATTATAACAAAAATCGAAAAACTGCAAAAGGAAAGCTCATTTGATATTGAAGAAAATGAAGTTAAAATTAAAGCATTAAGAGACATTATTTTGAATCTTAACAGAGAATTGGAGCCTATCGAAAAAAATATAAAATCTTTGGAGACTGAGAAAGCAGAGAAGTTAGATAATATAACAGCTTTGGTTTTAAAGCGTTATGATGTAATCGCAACAACGATTTTTGAAACACCAAAGATTTTCAAGCTAATCGAATTTGATCTGACTATAATGGACGAAGCTGGTTCAGTAGAGGTCCCAAGCGCACTAATTCCTATTATTCAATCCAAAAAAGTAATTTTTTTAGGCGATCATAAACAACTTCCACCAGTTATAAGGGAAGACAAAAAGTACGTGGGACCCTTTTTAGATGAAAATCCAGAAATGAGACAAAGCGTATTCGAACTTCTTTATAATAAAGTCGGCTCTAACAACAACTGTGCAAAAATGCTTAAAGAGCAGTATAGAATGCAAAAAAGCATAGCCGATTTCGTTAGTAAGATTTTTTATGACAATGAGTTGAAGACCTCAGATATTGTCGAAACTAATTTTGATTTAAAGGATGGATTAGATAAAATAATTGGCAAAGAACCTCAGATGATTTGGTTTTTACGAGAATATTGGAATGAAAAAGATGGGGGATCATGGAAATGCAAATATGAAGTGAATTTAATAAAAAACATTGTGGCTAATTTTAAGAAGGCATATGGTGATGAAATAACTAATGAAATTGCAGTAATTACACCATTTAAAGGGCAACATAAGTTAATAAAAAAAGAATTACCTGAAATAGAATGCGGCACGGTACATAAGTATCAGGGACAAGAGAAAGGGATAATAATTTTCTCACCTGCCACCTCCAATAATTTCGGCCCGTTATTTACAGGCAATAAAGGCAGAACGCTATTAAACGTGGCAATCTCAAGGACTCAACAAAAATTCATAATGGTAGGTAGCAATAAAATCAAAAAGATACCACATTATGGACAGCTTTATGCACATATAGCAAATACGGGCTTGATATTAGAAGATTTAATAAAAGATTA
The DNA here is from genome assembly GCA_026552835.1 of Candidatus Methanoperedens sp. The sequence goes on along the minus strand of JAPMTY010000049.1, from coordinate 7,528 downwards.
TGACCCGCATTACATTTGCCCAATTTGTAGAAAGATACTATATAATCTATCTTATGAATTTTGTTTTGTATGTGGGCAAATAATAAAGTTACAAAATAAGATATTCAATGAAAAGAAAATCTACAAATGTAAAGATACTCACATGGTACGGTCTAGCGGCGAGGCTAGAATAGACGACTGGCTTAGCGATAATGGAATAGAACATAAATGTGAAGAAAAATTGCCCTTCTCTAACCTGTTATACTGTGATTGGTATTTACCAAAATTTGACGAATATATAGAATTCTGGGGTTCAATACATTCGAAAGACAATGGAGCACACCGAAAAGATAAAGAAAAATTATATAAAGAAAATGGGTTAACACTCATATCCATTGAAGATGCGGATTTAATAAACTTGAATGATAGTTTAAATCATAAGCTTAAAAGATTTTTATAGCTTCTCCAAAAAAAGGATATCACTTATGCCGTTTCTAAATTGTCATCATCTCCTCACTTCCCCTTCCTCATCCTCTCCACTTCCTCCTTCCCCGAAATCCGCAGAACAAAACATCCGTGGCAGGGCTTCACATACGGCATGATGATAAAATCCCCATCCACCGCAATCGGAATCGGTGACACTCCTACCAAATAATTATCAAAAATCTTAAAACCCGCTTCGACATAATAAATCTCCTTGAAATTCTTCTTTATGTACTCCGCGCACTCCTTGAAAGAACTGTTGGGCAGCAGTATCTCATAATTCATTTCCTCAACGCAGCCCATGACTTCACCCCGTCGATTTGCGCGCGCAGCGGCGTGGGATTATGCACAGCCTTTGCAGCAATGATAACCGAATCTCCGCTTGCCTCGATGAGCGGCTCGATGTCCTTCCCGAAGATTACCGCCACGGTTTTTGCTTTTGATAGTGATTTTACTGTAGCGAGATACGATATGCCGCTGTCGCTGTGTATGAACACAAAGCACAGGTCAATCTCCATTTTCTTCTCTGCAAGCGCGCCGATGCACCTGTCAAGGTCCATCACTTTTTTGATATAATGTTTTTCAGGGTCAGAATTCAAGAGCAGGCTTATTGCGGCTTTGTTCCCTGCCGCCGTCACCTCAAAACCCTCGAGGTTCAATTTATTGGCGATATACAATGCCGCCGCAGTCTGCACTGGCAGTTCGGGGCATCCCATCAATAGAAGTGCCTTCATATCGTATTCCTCTCCTTTGATTTCTTATAATATTCGATGCGCTGGTTCAGGACGCACCCGCCGCCGCGTATCCCTCCGATAGGGTTTTTCGGCACACCCATCGAGTTCATGCAGCGCGCCATGACAGCCGCGCCGCGGGCAAGACCGTCATCAACGAAAACTAGGTGGTCTTTTGGTTCTTTGAAAATCCCGAGTTTTTCTATGTTTTTCAGGATAAGGTGAGGTTTGCAGCCTGTGATTGCAGCTCTTCCTGTTAATCCGATGGATGTTTTTTCTGTGATGAGGTTATTATCCATACCAACTTTCACGAGCCGTCCAACCATCGTAGCCGAGACAAGATCAAGTGTAGCAAACATTGTTTTTAATCCGTGCTTTGAGTATATTTCCGCACCAATATCCGTTAATTCGGGCATAAGGCTTCCGTTCACACCCACATCGCATCCGATAAGTGTAACGCCTATTTCCTTCGCTGCCGCCGGGTCAACCGGCACGCTTCCGTACCTGTCCCTGTCCACCGGCACGATTTCAATAGTTATCAGCGCATGAATATCCTTTGCGTATTTTTCAATGGCACCGCCTTTTGTAAGCCATATCGTCCGCTCTTTGGTGTCATGGAATAAATCAAGCGCTGCGCCGTATCTTTTATCCACAAGCCCGGTGCCTTTTATAACGGCATCGGGAATCGCGCCTGCAAAACCGCACAGGTTTGCGATTGTCCTGGCATACGGAATATCGCTATTGGTAATCCGTCCTTTAAGAGTAGTCCCGAAGTCCATTGAAAAAACAGGGTTCCTGAAATCCACACCTGCCCATTTCGCTCCCTCTTTGATACCTGCTGTGGAAAGTTCACCTTCCATTTCGTTTGCCACGATTTCCACCCCTGTCGAGCCTACAGGCGGAAGCACGCCGCCTACTGCGCCTGTAAATACGATCTTATCAATAAGTGTATGGTCTTTAAATTTTACAGGTATGTTATCAATAGACATGGCAGGCACCATCTTTTTTGGCGGGATGCCTGCAATAAGACAGCCGTCTGCAAGCGCTTTTATGAATTCCCCGACTTCATGCGGCGATGAGAATCCTGCAACAACGCCAGTTGACCTCACGGCGAAATCAAGGTCTGTTGTTATATCAAGATTAACAGCGTTATGCGATTCAAGGAGTGTATCGCGGACAAGTTCAGATATCGATTCCCGTGTGAGCGACACGCCGTTCAATGTTGTGCCGAAAATCCTCTCATTCGGTTTTGGCTTTCTTACATCGCGTGTCATTTTCACGGTCTTATTCAAAAGCCGCGTGCGCCCGTCCTTCATGTTCGTTGCTGTCAGGATGCATTTTGTGGTAGTATTTCCCACTTCTATGGATGCCACAATGAAGTAAGGCACGAACTCGCCCCTCTTGAGGTCGCCTTTGAGTTCGGATGGAAGAATTGGCTGGCTTTCCGCTATTTTTGGTTTTGCGCCGAAAAAGCAGCCGAGTATGAATTTAATCGGGTTTTGCATATTCACCAGTTCTTAATTTCCACTGAATGCGGCGCAGCACCCCGCGCAGGGTCTGCACTTCTCGCCCTGTCAGTTCAGCCCGCCCTAATATTCTCTGTAACATAAGCTTTGTCTTGTCTTCTTTATGTTCCTTATATTCGATATCGTCCATTACTTCATCAATGTGCTCATATAAAAGCTCGACATCGGAATGGTCTGCAAGATATCTTTCCCCGCCCTCAATATCGCTCAATTCGTAAAGCACAACGGCTACGGCATGTGAAAGGTTCATGCTCGGATATTCGGGGCTTGTGAGTATATTTACAACGATATCGCATATTTCAAGCTCCTCATTACTAAGACCGGCATCCTCCCTGCCAAAGACGAGCGAGACCACCCCACCTTTCCCAGTTAGTTTATCTTTTAATTTTTTGGGGCTGTAAGCAGGCATTCGATAGTGCTTGTTATCGGTTTTCCCGTGGAGCCCTGTCATTCCCACAACGGTATTTGAACCGGTAAGCGCCTCTTTTAGCGTGAATTCAATCCTGGCATTCTCGATTATATCATACGCATGCACTGACATCACGCGGACAGGCATATCAAGCTCGCACGGGTTCAGGAGAACAAGCTCGCTGAATCCGAAATTCTTCATTACTCTGGCTACCGAGCCGACATTGCCGCTGTAGATAGGTTCAACGAGGACTATGCGAAAAGTGAGCGGAGACATTGTATTAGACCAACATGGCTCTAATACATATTTACATTTCCTCAATCTTCTTAACACTCATCATCGGATAATCCAATGTCTCATCATACGCCAGTTCCACCGTGGCTATGATATTTTTATACAGCACCTGCAAACTCACATGCAGCATTCGCCCCTCAAGCTCACAGTACCCGAACTTAGGATTCTGCTTTTTTTCGACCATCTCACGGTCAATGGAAACACTCACGCTCCTGACATGAGGCTGGACTCCGATGCTGTCCTCTATTATTCTTTCAAGACCATCAACAGTATCGGCATTTATCGGCGTTCCAACGAACTGGTGGTACAGCGCGCCGAGCTTGATACCGGCTTCAAACATTGCTATATCGCGTTCATTAATTTCTGACATAAAATCTCCTTCCAATCGGGCTCAGGATGTAGGCAAAAATCATAATAAACAGGAGCAATGACACTTTTTTTACCATATCAGTATCAGGATAATTCAGATAAAAAACCGCTATATCCAAAACAAGCACTATCGACATTGGCGCAAGGATAATGGGTTTTTTCAATTTGGGATAATCTATGTTGCTTATCATCAGCAAAGATAAGCTCACAAGCAGAAGAACAAAAACATAATCAAAATACCCTACATAATCCCTGATGAGAAGGAAAAGAGCCACAACAAACCCTCCAGCCGTTATGGGAATCCCCTCAAACCCGTCCTTTTTCCCGGCTACATTGAACCTGGCAAGGCGCAGTATTCCGCAGGCAAGGAATAATCCTGAAAAAACTCCTGCAATGTATCCTGTATGGACAAGGAAAACGAATGCTAAAAGCGCAGGCGCCACACCAAAAGCTATCACATCCGCAAGCGAGTCAAGATTTGCGCCGAGTACCCCGAATCCTGAGTAACGTGCCACTGCACCGTCTGCACCGTCTGCTATTACTGCAATCAGGACAAGCACAAGCGCGGTGTCGAACTGTCCCCAGACCGTCATTATTATCGAGGCAAACCCGAGAAGCGCATTGATAAGCGTAATGATATCCGCAGGCTTTATTAGTTTCAGGATATTTTGTCCCATTCTTATCTCCTTATTGTCCTGTTATTTTCTCTTTTTTCCTGGCGATTATCGTGCATCCGGCTTTCACTTTGTCATCCAGTTTGACTATAAACACATACCCTTCGGGAATTATTACATCCACACGCGAGCCAAAACGTATCATCCCGATGCGCTCTCCCCTTTTAACAAGACTTCCCACGCTGATATACGAGACGATGCGCCGCGTCAGGACACCGGCAATTTGTGTTAATTCAAGAACACCGCTATCGGTATTTATCACTACATGGTTCCTCTCATTCACCAACGAATCCTTGTTGAACGCAGGTATATATCCGCCGGGCTTATAATCGATATTCGTTACCGTACCTGCAAGAGGCGCCCTGTTCACATGGACATTATGGATGTTCATGAAAATGCAGATTTTCTGGTCTTGTATGGATATCACCCTGCCGTCGGCTGGAGAAACTGCATCATCCTCATCCCCGGGTGAACAACGTTCAGGGTCGCGGAAGAATATGAAAAAAAAGAGCGTAAAAATAGCGCCGAGAATGAATGCTATTAACAATATATAAAAAACCAATCCCGTGGAACCCATCGAAATATACCCCGCTGCAAGGGTAAACAGCGTCATCCCGCCTATCCATGATAAGGAGCCTTTAGCCGGCACGCCTGAAAACCCCCTGGACAAGATTCATGATACCGTCAATCATGTCGATGATTTCAGGAAGTATTTTCAGAACCGCATATGCGATTATAAATAATGCGACAAGGGAGCCGGTTTTTGCTATCACGGTATGCGCTATATAGAAACTCGTATCAGGACTGCCAAACCATGTCATTCCATAAGCGTCAACCACGAAAACATTTCTTATCAAATTCAATCCGTATATTACCGGGACCGAGACAAGAAATGCCGTAGCCTGTCGCCTGAATGATGCATTGGCGCTTACGATTATCCCGACAAACAATGCAATGCTTTCTATTGCAGTGCAGGCAAGGATTATTTCGACCTTATAGCCATTGACTGCGATAAGGTTCCAGCCAAGCCTTGTTATCGTTACCCCGAAAACCGAGGCAAGCCATACGGTCTGGTCGGCTACTGTTGAAATTATCCATGTATTCATTGCCGGGATTTCCGCAAAGATAAAATACGAAAGACCGCCTATGGAAGCCGCGGTGGTCATCATGAATATGGAGGAAATAGTGCTTATGCCGTTAATATTCCCGAGAATGCTCTTGTCTTGCCGTATCAGGATAAATCCAATAAAAACGCAGAAAATGGCTGCAAGTACGGTCAGGGCTACATTGACATAATCCCCCAGTTCATAATAATGTGACCACTGTAAAACCCAGTGGACTGAAAAAAGCATCCAGCCGGTACCCGTAAGCGGGAGCTTGAGCTTATTATTGCGGGGGATGACCGAGGCTATGACAAGCAATCCGAGTGCCAGCCAGATGATGTTTTCTATCATAGTACGATACCTTAAACCAATGTTTTAATCACTGAATAGATGTTTTTTACCTGAAACTTATCTTTTTTTGTCAGAATATCCTCTACAAGCTTATTAAATCTCTCGTTGTCCCTGATTTCACGTACAAACGCTTCCAGAACCGTATCGTTTGATAAAAACCGGGCAAGCACGGCAAGCGTTGAAAAATCGAATTCTTTTTTCCAGCGTTTTTCGTAATTTTCCAGAGCATTATTTCCTGAAATGGCGCAGGATAATACATCTGCCGCAATTTCCCCGGAACGCTTTGCATAAAAAATCCCTTCGCCCTCAAATGGGGATACGAATCCTGCTGTATCGCCTGCAAGAAGAAACCTGTTGGAGAATGTTTTTTCAGCAGGTTCAAGCGGTATCAAACCTTTCTCGCCTGGAATATCCGGGTAACCGTTCAGCGACGATGTGCCTGTGAGCGAATGGTTCTTTTTCGGCGCGCTCCATGAGTAACCGCCACGCATCAGGTTCATTTCAAAATAATCATCAGGTTTTGCATCTTTTTTCTGCTGCACACAATAGGCATACTTCTTCGCGCCTCCGCAAAGATGGCTTAAATCCGATACGCCCGACGCGACTATCGCATAATCTGCGTCTATTTGCTCTTCTGTTGTCCTGATTGTAACAGAGGAGTCGTTTTCCTCTAACGACAATGCTATGTCCTTTTTCAGCCCCGCCCCCGCATTAATTGCAACATTCAGGTTAAAAGAATCAAAAGCTTCGCGGTCAATGGAATACTCAACCGCTCTCCTGTATGTTATTTCAGCCCTGATATCGCGAAACGAGAGCCGGACACCCTTCAACTCCCGTTCTAAATACGCATCAGATACCTTGTATTCCCTGGCATATTGCGCTGTCAGGATACCGGCGCATACTTTTTTTTTATTGCACGGGTCTATTATAATGGTTTTATGACCGAGTGACGATAACTTTTCTGCCGCGAAAGAGCCCGCAGGCCCCGCGCCTATGATGGCAACATCATATTTCATGTGCGGCTCTCCCTGTCATTCCGCCTGTCAGCATATACGCAGCGTCGAATGCTAGAAGGAATAATAAAGCGTTCAATCCCAGCATATTCAGGATAACAAGTGCCAGTACCCCCAGCTTCAGGATTAACCTGTACTCGAATATGAAATCCAGGAATTTCGGCGTGCGTATTAAATCTCCCATCTCATCAAAGGATGCAAGCGCCGCTATTAGCAGTACAAGGGGAGAGAGTTTTATTCCGAATAGAAAAACCACGGCAAGTATCGCGCCAAGACCGGAATAATGTCCGGCGCTGTTAATCTTGCCTGTTATCAGGTTCCCGATGACGATACCACCGAAAAGAAGGGCGGCGCCTGTATCGGATATCATCAGATACCCAATCAATAATCCGTAAGCAAGCCCGGCAGGTATTGCGTAAATTTTACGGCCAAGGTTCTTATCCTCAATATCGTCGGTGAGCTTGATCAATGAACCCGAAAGGAGACTTATAACCAGAAGCGTAAGTAAAGACACGCGCCAAATGCTACTTTCAGGAATTAAATAGCTTTCTGTCGGAGGTTCGGATAAATTCTTAACCTTTGCAGAATATCCAGAT
>JAPMTY010000048.1 GCA_026552835.1 Candidatus Methanoperedens sp. | reverse complement strand
TATATATACGAATGATTGGCATATATATTTTATGTATCACGCAAGTTATTTTGCATCGTAAACTATCTAATGCCAGATGAAACTCATCCTGAATAAGTTTGAAGGATACGGCGAAATAATAACAGCTTCAATCCTCTGGAGTCTTGCAGGAATACTTGGAAAAATGATACCCGGCATGTCAGCCCAGAGCATTATTTTCTACAGGCTCGCGTTTGCATGGGCTATCCTTTTTATTGTCCTCTTAATTTCAGGCAACCTGGATAAAATCAGCCTCAAAGATAAAAAAATCTACCTTTTGTTATTCAGTATAATGCAGGCAATGACAATGCTAACGTATTTCACAGCTATTCAAAAAGCCTCGGTTTCAGTTGCCGTTTTATTGCTCTATACAGCGCCTGTGTACGTGACCCTGTTCTCTCCATGGTTATTGAAAGAACGCTCCACAAAAAAAGGAATAATCGCACTTGTTTTATCAATCGTTGGAATCCTTTTAATAATTAACCCGGGAAAACTTGAATTCCAGGGATATTCTATCGGGATAATCGCCGGGATTATTTCCGGCATAACATACTCCTTCCAGATAATAACCTCAAAATACATAAGCCAGACATACCGCGGATATACACAGGCATTCTGGAGTTTCATAATCGCAGTCCTGATTCTCCTCCCTGTAGGGCTTGCGCCTGTAAATATAGTTTCAGACAACATGATTAATCTTATCCTGCTTGCGATATTCCCTACCATACTTGCTGTTTCTCTTTATTTTAACGGCTTGAATAAAGTCCGGGCACAAAGCGCCAGCATCCTCGGATTAATTGAACCCGTGAGCGCTGTTATTTTAGCAGTTATCATTCTCAAAGAAAGCATTTCAACCCTGGAATTAATCGGCGGCGCGCTTATATTGATAGGAGCAGCATTAGTTACAAGGGAAAAATGAACGATAATATTCACGGATTTTATCTGGACGCAGGGAAAATCGCTGCAAAAGTCAGGAAAGAATCCCTTGGCAAAATAAAAGAAGGCATTCCGCTGCTTGATATCGCCCAATACGTTGAAAACAAAATAGAAGACCTCGGCGGAGTGCCGGCATTCCCTTGCAATATTTCAAGAAATGAGGTTGCATCCCATTATACCCCGCAGGACAATGTGCCGTTTTTTAAAAGAGGTGACGTTGTCAAGCTGGATATCGGGGTGCATATAGAAGGATATATTGCAGATACTGCTACCACGGTGGAAGTTGGGACAAACAACCACCTAAAACTAATAAAGACCTGTGAAGAAGCGCTTGAAAACGCTATTGCATCGGTCAGAGATGGTATCCAGACAAACACCATAGGCAGGATAATCGAGGAAACCATTAAAAAAAATGGTTTCAATCCAATCAAGGATTTGACAGGGCACAGCCTTGAGAGGTACAGGTTGCATGCAGGTACAACGATTCCCAATTATAATAGTTTTTTTGGCAATAAGATAAAAAAGGATATGGTTTTTGCGATTGAGCCCTTTGCAACTTATGGCAGGGGTAAAATAAAAGACGGGAGACCTTATATTTTTGCAATAAACGACGGGTGCAAAGGAGAAATTGCGAAGGAAATAAGAGAGAAATTCGGTCCGCTGCCTTTCACCCCCAGATGGATTCCCGGGATAACGGGCAAAGAACTGAAGGGAGTAAGGGAATATTTTGAACTGATCGAAGAAAGCGGTAATATTGTTGCCCAGTCGGAACATACGGTGATTGTCACGGATGAGGGTTGTGAAGTAACAACAAAATAAGGAAAAATGATAAGAGCCATAAGACACAATTAACTAATGTGGGAAAATGACAACCAAAGATACTATTTTATATGAAGCGCATGACAACCTGTATCTCAATATTACGAACAGGTGCACTGCCGAGTGTGTTTTTTGCATCAAAAGGTATTCTGATGGTGTTTATGGTTATAATCTTCGGCTTTCAAAGGAACCCTCTTTGCCAGAAATCATTAAACAACTTTCAGAGCTTGAACTATCAAAATACAAAGAAGTTGTTTTTACAGGCTTTGGAGAACCCCTTGTCCGTCTTGATGACGTCCTTGAAATAACAAAATGGCTGACAACCCGGGGCATCCGCGTACGGCTTGATACCATTGGTCATGCCAAACTCCTGTATCCTGAGAGGGATGTAGCTGCAGAACTTGCGGATTCCGGTATGAAAGTAGTCTCAATAAGCCTTAACGCGCAGGACGCTAACACATATAACCGGTTGTGCGACCCAAAATACATTAAGGCATACGATAAAATGCTTGAATTTGCCCGTGATGTTTCAAAAGCCGGCCTTGACCTTCGGTTCACGGTGGTTAATCTGCCTGTGGTGGATATTGAAAAATGCAAGAAAATAGCAGAAGAATATTGCGCTGACTTTAAAGTCAGGGGATACAGCAGTACAGAGTAAACTTTTTTACCATAAGCTATAATTATTAGGATATTCATGTATCAACTGTGACCGGATAGGAGCGGAATTTTTGAAGAAGCTACTATGGTATTTGATTGCAGGAACACGCGGGGGGCATACCCGTGCATTAATCCTGAAACTGCTTATTGACAGGCCTTATAATGCGAACCAATTAACTGAGGCTATGGATATGGATTATAAAACCATCCGGCATCATCTTGATGTTCTCACCAAGAACGGCGTAATCACAATGGAAGGCGACAAATACGGCGCTATGTATTTCCTTTCCAAGACTATGGAGGCAAATTTAAATGAATTTAATCAAATTTGGGAAAAAATTGATAAGCAAAGTAAATAAACATGCACAGGAGGAAATTTTATTCAGATAACTGATATTGCGTATTATATCACGGCAGGTAATATAGTGTTACTGCTTGTACTTCTTGTTTCATATCTCCAGATATACAGTAAGATAAAGTCAAACTTTACACTCGGACTTATCATATTCACTATAGCACTCCTGCTTCAGAGTTTTTCACGCGCAATCCTTTTATTACTTATCATTGCATCCCCTCCTCCTCAGGCGGTATATCCTATAATAATTAACTTGTTGGGATATAATCCGATATACGTGGTAATACCGGATGCGCTTGAATTTGTAGCGTTAAGTATCCTGCTGTATTTCACCAGGGAATGAAACAGGGCGGTTCTTTCCCTTTTTCCTCTCTTTTTCCCCAGTCGTATTTTTCGCGATTCTACAATCTGTCCTGATGAATATATTAAGCACCAGTCCCAATATTATAATGGGTGTCAGAATGAGGATTTCATGCGCGTCATTGTTTCTCTGGGAATATGATGTCTATGACATAATGGAGATACTGCTGGATGCGGGTATAGAAAGCGTTGAATTCTGGGCAGAGACGCCGGATTATTGGATGAATAGAAATAATGAGATTGCCACAGCAGGACTCCTGGAAGCAATATCCATGATGCCAGGCGGGTGCACTTTGCACGCCCCGATAATGGATTTAAACCCGTCGTCATATAATGATCTCGTCCACGAAGCTGCAATAAAGGAAACTTTATGGTCGCTTGATCTTGCAAACAGGCTTGGGGCAAGAGCAGTCACAATCCATCCCGGCAAAAGGACAGCCCGCCGCACCCCAACGAATGAGGATTGGGATAAATTCAAAAGATTCTTAATTATATGTAAAAACAAGGCGGATGAACTTGGTATTAATCTTTCGCTAGAAAATAGCATGAGGGATGTTTCATCGATGTGTTCAATCCCGGGCGAGATGGAAAAAATCCTCAATGAATTTCCCAGTCTGTTTTTCACTTTTGATGTGGTTCATGCGTTCATGGATTCTCCCCAAACCGCTATCTCCTTTATCGACCGGCTTGGCGACAGGATCATCAACGTGCATGTGGGGGCGCCGCATGACGGAAAGCCGCACTATCCTTCGCACCGCGTGAAGAAGAATATGGATGCAGTGTTGCGAAAACTCAAGGGTTCAGGATATAACGGCGACCTGACCATCGAGATTGACGATAAGGTATATCCTGAACCCCTTTCAAGAAACGATAAAGTAAGGGAACTGACAGAAGAAAGAAAATATCTGGAATCAATATTTGGAATCTGAGATAATAAGGAATTATCCGGGGGACAAATGCGACCCTATTTTTTCTTGCTTAAAATCCCTATCACGATTAACGAGACAATAACCGCGAACCCTGCAAAACCAGGCGATGGTTTCCCGGTTCCTCCTGATGCAGTTTCTTTAGCCGTTTGTTCGGTTGGTGCCGGGATTGCTTCCTCTTTTATCGAGACCGCACTCGCGAGCGGGTAATTATCCTTGGCGTTTTTCCCGCCCAGAATGCCTTTATTTACACTCCAGTAATTGCCTGATTTGCCGTCATCCCATGAATTCAGGCCGCTGTTATCATACGCCTGGTCATTGTTATTAATCAGGTTATTCGAATAAATTTGGTTGGTGCGTGCCGAATCACAGTATATTCCGATTTTATTGATTTGGATGTTATTGTTGTATATCTTGTTATCACTGGATGAAAAAATAAAAATGCCATATTTGTTTGACTTTATATCATTGCCCGAGACGATGTTGTTGTTGCTCCCGGAATATATCGTAATTCCATTTACATTTTTTACAATGATCATATTTGCAATAATGTTATTGTTTGCAGAATAGAGACTGATGCCCCCATCCGACTGGCCACTTCCCCCGCTGTTCTCTACTGTAAATCCGCTGACTTTAACGTCGTTTGCCTCAATTTTGACGGAGCTGCCTGTTTTTTTACCGTCAATGATTGTTTTTTCCTTATTCATACCTATAATTGAAATCCCGTTCGTCTTTACCACAAGGTTCTCGGAGTAGGTGCCTTCAGCCACCGAAATTATATCCCCTGTCTTTGCAGCATCTATTGCTGATTGGATGGTAGCGTAAGCCTGCCCCTGCCCGACATTAAGTGTGGCCGCGCTGGCAAACCCGATATTAAGAATTATTAAGCAGATACCGATAATTATTTTATTGTATGCCATAATCTCACCAGAAGGGAATCGTTTTCCGCCTTTAAAAAGATTGTGAATTAATGCAGGCTCACTGGCTTGCATTGCTTGCATTAATTCTCACACTGATTGTCTCGATACTTGGGGCGGTTCGCATAAGGTTGTAATATAACCCGAAGCTGTAATTGCCGGTTGTGTTAAATATGTAATCTGTGTACCCAAGTCCCCTGAGTGTTATATTGGCTATCTTTCTATCCTTCTCAGCTATGGTGTATATGGTATCTTCCATATTATCCCAATGTACTTTATCCCCGGCGTTTATTTGCAGTTTCGGGTAAACAAACATATCACTTTTTACTCTTGAATAAACAGAGACTCCCGTTGGTGTTGCAACGACCACTGGTTCGGGTGTGGGCGTCGGAGTCGGTGCAGCGGTTACGTTGATTGTTGGCGTTGGCGCGGGTGTCGGGGTCGATGTGGGAGAAGGCGTGGGCGTTGGTGTAAATACCCTCGGTTCTCCGGAAAGCAGCGTTATAGGGAATGTCCTTGCTTCTATCTTCTGCCCATTTGCAGACAAGGTAATAGTGACATCATAAGTGCCTGCGAGACTTCTGCCCTGTCTTTCCTTCTCAGTCGGGAAAACTGCGCTGAGCATTTTCTTTTCCCCGGGCTTAATCAGGTAATATGGATTCTCTTTTGAATCAAAATCTATTGTTTTAGTCCCTGTTTTCTTTTCATCGCTCATGGTTTTCAGGTACATGTTTGCAAGGGTATCATCAAGCGAAGTTACTTTGGCTTTTATTTCAACGGTTTCATCGGTGATATTTTCTGTCCCTGAGTTTAGCACCATAATCTCAGCCGTAACCTTTTCCCCGGCCCTGATATCATTCCTGTCAAATTTTATTTCAGTCACTGTTGCATCAAGGTTTGGGTCGGGATGTTCGAACCTTTGCACCTGTGCTTGAGCTGTATTAATTGAAGTTGTTGTATTAGAGCCAGTACATCCTGACAGAGCTGTGGCAATCAGGATTATAAATATTATGGGGAATAGCCTGTTCATCAAATCACCTACGCTGTGAATGGTATTATTGCTTAAAAACATTTCTCATAATATACAATATGTATTTTTTCGAATAAACTTTATATCCGGACATCAATCCAGTTATAATGCGCATGACGAGCCTTATATTATTATTGATCTTTTCGGCTGCTGTTCTTCCCGCATCCGCCGAAACCACCCGATGGTACACTTACGAGGAGGGCATGCTTGAGGCAGGTTCTACGGGAAAACCGGTTATCCTTGACTTTTTTGCCGACTGGTGCCCGCCGTGCATAGCGATGGAAGAAGGAACATATCCTGACCCAGGGGTTGTTTCAGAAATGAAGGATTTTATCGCAATAAAGGTGGACACCCAGAAGAGAATTGATATCGAAAGCAAGTACGGCATAACCTATTATCCCACAGTTATAATCCTTAACACACAAGGTAAAGAGGTGTCGCGGCACATTGGATATCTGGCCCCTCCGGAAATGGTGAATGAAATAAAACAGTCGCGCGGGAATTTGCCGAAAGAAACTCCGGGATTTGAAATAATATATCCGGCGCTTGTATTCATGCTTTTATTCTTAAATAGAAAGCTACCGTGAGAATTTCTTGAGATTTTTCTTCATCGATTCTACAAGCGATGGGACATCTATCAAATTCTCTGCTTTGATAACATCTTGCGGTTTTGCAGCGGTGGAAGGATATTCCGGGACTGCCATGCAGCATGTCGCCGGTTTGGTCGAAGGTCCGAGTGTACCGATTTTTCGGGCGATATCCGTAATCTCAAGCTTGTCTAACCCGATAAGAGGATGATAAATCGGGTATTCCATGCCGTACATCTCGGCAAGCATGTTCTGTGAAGTCTGGGATGCGACCTGGCCGAGTGAGGAGCCCGTGATAATCCCGTGGGCATCTTCAAGTTTCAGTACCTCTCCTGCAATCCTGTACATCATCCTCCTGCACATTACACAGTTCAGCCTGTTGTCGCAATTCTCAAGGAAAGCAAGCAGGTTTTCCCCGTGAGGCGCCTCGTAAACAGTGATTTTTTTTTGCGGTGACCATTTCTGGAGAACATCGATACACTGCATCGCCCGCTCGCGTGTGGTCTCATCCGAGAAGGGCTCGTTATTCATATACAGGGGCACTATCTCGCAGCCCCGTTTCATCATTAACCAGGCAGCTACGGGCGAGTCAATGCCTCCAGATACAAGCGCCACCATTTTGCCCTGGGTTCCCATGGGCAGCCCGCCAACTCCTTTGACCGATTCTGTAAAAACATAAGCCTTATCCTGCCTCACTTCCACGAATATCTCAACATCGGGATTTTCAAGATCGACCGTGACGTTCTTATTTATACTGTCAAACACCGCATCACCGCATGCGACTGCTACATCGCGTGAAGTGAATTCATGGTTCCCTGCCCTTCGCGACCTTATGGCAAATGACTGGCCTTCTTTGATTATCCCGACTGCAACTTCAGAAGAGAGCCGCGCTGCTGATTCAAGGTCAGGTTCGCACGTAAAAACCGCGCTTGCAGAAACAACGCCAAAGACTTTTGCTGCGCTTTTTACTGCCTCCGGGTCTTCTGTATGTATGAAAATCCTTCCCATTTCCCTGCTTATTTTGGAATATGAGCACCCGTCTGCATTGAGCATTGCTTTTATGTTCTTGACAAGAATCTGCTCATACCTTGTCCTGACCCTTTTGCTTTTCAGGGCAAGCTCGTCGTATCTGACTAAAATCATATCTCTTGGGGTCACGCCTACCCAATTGTACTTTGGCGATTTAAGGCTGCCGAATATAATGATTCGTAAGGCTTCATCGGGAAAATCAACCAGGAATCATGTTTTTCAAGAAGTATTTTTCTTTCATTTTCTGAAAAATCATCAGGCAGTTTGTTGAAAACATGACTCAGCAGGTACTCATCGATATGCACATTCATGATATCATCCGTATTGTTGGAATGTTCAAGCCCCCATAGATGACCTATTTCATGAAGAAGCACCGGTGTCTCTATTTCCTCTGTCTTGACGACATCCTTAAAAATTATGATTGAATCTGCATTGTAAGTTATCCCTGCGGCGCTAAAGTTCGTATTTCCTTCCCAGTTCGAATTGGTGTATATTATATAAATCACCATGTGCCCCGAAAGCCATCCGCTGTGGTATTGCGTGTGGTTTTGAAGAATCCTGTCTCCAAACAATCTCACCCCGTCATCTCCAACCGCGCCTGAAATCTCAGAATCTTTTATATCAGGATATTTTACCACAATAACATTCTTTCCGGTATAATTTGCCACCATTTCCTTCAGGTTCTCAAGAGATGCAGCATAAGGCTCGGCCCCAGTCTGATAATGAACTTCTATGAGTATTGTATCGTATGGCGAATGCTTTGAAAGTAATAATGTGTCATATGCTCCTGTGAATTGCCTGGCTGTATAATGGACATACAGGGGTATCATTATGCCGAAAGTAACGATAAGGAAAATAATCAGAGAGATGAGCTTTTTATAAATTTTACGCATCCTTCTTCCAATACTGTCAGGCTGACATTAATACTTTCATGTCGCTTTAAGAAAACTTATTTGCCATTGATGCTATTACAGCTTATATGAAAACCGTTTATCTTGCAGCGCCCCTTTTTTCGGAAGCCGAATGCGATTTCAACCGCAGGCTGAGGGATTTGATTATAACTGCGGGTTTCCAGGTTTTCCTGCCGCAGGAGGACTCAAACAACATCCATGTTGATAACCGCCAGGAAATAATATTCAATAAGAACCTTGCTGCATTAGATGGCTCGGACATAATAGTTGCAGTGATTGACGGGGCAGACGTTGATTCAGGCACGGCATGGGAAATCGGTTATGCATATTCAAAGGGTAAACCGGTGCTCGGGCTGAAAACGGATTTCAGGACGCTGGGCATTGAAGGCACGGTGAATCTTATGATAGAGAGGTCTATTGTTCTTTGCACAAGCGTTTCGGAATTATTAAATCGTTTAAAACCAATGCAAGAACTTTGATATGATTTTGTGATACAGGATTCAGGTAATGGACGAATATCATTTAAGCAAGCAATTTTCAAAACCCGGGGAAGGGGAATATGTGCCTATAACCTTCATTGAGTTCAAACGAAAACTGGTAGGATGGTCGCCTGACCTAAAACGAAGCGTGTATATCGAGAGCGATGAGGACAAAGCAAAGCTCAAGAGGGTGAGGGAGGTAAATCTCTTAATAGCGATAAACCACCTTTCCGGAAAAACATCGTCTATCGAACTCACAGACGAAGAAAGAGCGCAGTTTGAGGAGGTGTACAACTTATTCCTTGAAAAAGGCGGTCAGCTTATGTACACGCGCAAGAAGACGGGGGCAAAAACAGTATCATTTTTTGAGCTCAAGGAAAGCGGAAGAAGGGTTTCAGAAGTGCCGGGGAAAAGCCTGTTATCTGAAAGAATATGAATAAATATTAAAAAGGGAAAAAGCAAACTGATGATATTTTCAAATTGACCCAGTAAAATATATAACTTTTGCAATAGATAGGTGCATAATGGTCAGTAAGCAGGAAATTCTTAAAATTTTAGAAGGGTATGATAAGGATAACCTGGCAATCGCTACGGTCTGCTCTCACAGCAGCCTCCAGATTTTTGACGGGGCAAGAAAAGAGGGATTCAGAACCATCGGAATCTGCATGGGCGCGCCTCCGAAATTCTATGACGCTTTCCCGAAAGCGAAGCCCGATGAATTTTTTATCGTAAAGGATTATAAGGAAATCCTTTCAAAATCGGATGAGCTTGCCTCCAAAAACGCCATAATTATCCCGCACGGTTCTTTTGTAGAGTATCTCGGCGCTGTCAATTTCCAGAATCTTCGCCTGCCCACGTATGGCAACCGCAGGGTTCTTGAATGGGAATCGGACAGGGAAATGAGCCGCAACTGGCTCGAGGCTGCAGGCATAAAAATGCCGAAGCAGATAAAGAATCCTGAAGATATTGATTCACCCATGATGGTGAAGTATTACGGCGCTAAAGGCGGGATGGGTTTCTTTGTAGTGAAAAATTACTCAGACTTCAAGAAGAGGATAAATCCGGCTGAAAAATTCACCATACAGGAATTTGTTCTCGGAACACGATATTACATGCATTATTTTTATTCGCCAATCAAGCAGGACGGCTACGCATTGAGCAAAGGCACGCTTGAGCTCCTCGGTATTGACAGGCGCGTGGAATCCAATGCTGACGAGATTTTCAGGATTGGCTCGCCCACAGAACTTGCTGAAGCCGGTATTTACCCCACGTTTGTAGTGACGGGAAACCTTCCCCTTATAGTGAGGGAATCGCTTCTCCCCAGGATATTCGATATGGGGGAAAAGGTAGTTGAGAAATCGCTCGAGCTGTTCGGGGGCATGATAGGTCCATTCTGCCTTGAAGCCGTTGTGACCGACTCGCTTGAATTGAAAGTGTTTGAGATTTCAGCACGCATCGTTGCAGGAACAAATTTATTCATTTCCGGCTCTCCTTATTCTGATTTAGTGGATGAGAAACTTTCTATGGGACGGCGTATTGCCCGGGAAATAAAAATAGCAAAGGACATGGAGCTGCTTTCAGAGGTAATCTCATGACGCAAAAGAAGGAATACGATGTTATAATCGTGGGCTCAGGACCTGCCGGCATGTTCGCTGCTGACGAACTTGCAGGAAAAATGAATGTGCTTATCATTGATATGGGACGTGACATCGATGAGCGCGAATGCAAGATGAAGCGCCGCGGTGTCTGTACCCACTGCGACCCGTGCGACATCATGTGCGGCGTGGGCGGCGCAGGGACGTATTCGGACGGGACGCTCAACCTTCGCCCGGATATAGGCGGAGACCTTGCAGAGCAGACCGGTGACCCCGATTATGCCTGGGAACTGGTTGACCATGTGGACAAGGTTTTTGTGAGATACGGCGCGCCGGAGCAGTTATACATCCCCAAAGGCGACGAAGTCGAGCAGCTAAAACGCCGCGCTGCAGCCGTGGGAGCAAGGTTCATCGAGATAATCCAGAGGCACATGGGATCTGATAATGCACCAAGGGTTATAGGTAATTTTGAGAAGGACTTGAAGGAAAGGGGCATTGAGTTCCTGCTTGATACGAAAGTATCCGACCTGATCATCGAAAATGATACATGCAGCGGAGTGGTATTGCAGGACGGGACTGAGCTACGCTCTAGGTTCACGATAATAGCGCCGGGAAGGGTCGGGGCGAAATGGATAGATGAGATTATCCAGAAACACAAAATCGGGGCGAAATACGCACCCATTGACGTTGGTGTCAGGGTGGAAGTCCCGGCAATCGTAATGGACCCGATAACGAAGATTAACCGCGACCAGATATTCCATATACAATCTAAGACCTATGATGATTTTGTGAGAACTTTCTGCACGAACGAGCACGGCTTTGTGGTCAAGGAATAGTATGAGGATTTCATAGCC